>NZ_QUFO01000011.1:0-94259 GCF_003478915.1 Roseburia sp. AF25-13LB | reverse complement strand
TTTTGAATATATTCGGTTGTATAATCAATCTGTTCCTGTCTGCTCCATTCTTTCGGCAGGGAAAATTCAAATGAGCGTCCAAGCTGTGCATCTGCATTTTTTTCTATCTTTAAGACCTCATTCCATAGACGCTGTTTCTGAAATGTGATTTTAAACTTTTCCAGTGCGGCATCTTTATCATCCGCTCTTTTATAACGGATAGACTGTTGAAACCTTTTTATATTTTCTTCCGGTACATGCAGCCATTCAGGAGGTGCATTTTCGCACATCATCAGACTGGTGTAGACGACTTCCTTTTTGGAAGTATAGTAACTGATTCTGCCTGTTTCCTCATTCTTCATCACATCTCCATTAAGATATGCCGATGCGGATATGACAGATTTTCCTTTACTGCGCCCGACAATCTTTACTGTAAAGTGAAATATCGCCATGATACGATTCCCCCTTTCTGCCGTATCCGGCATTGATTTCCGACAGCATCTTCTTCTGATTTTGCAGGAGTGAAGCTGTCGGAACGCCCTCTGCGCAAGAGTGCCCCCTGCGGCATGAGCAGGTCTGGCTGAAAGCCCCGCCGACGGAACGAGCCCGGCAAGCGTAAGCGCAGACCGGTTGCCACTTGTGGCAAACTTATAAGGACGACCTCTGGTTGTCCATAAGTGCGCCCTTCATTCAAAGGCAATGAAGGGAATGGAAAACCCACTCCCTCCGCCATTACACTTCCTCCATGTCTGTAACTAATTCTTTCTGCATCGCTTTTGAGAAAAACTTCCCGTTTGTTTCCTGCCTTTTTAAGAATCCTATCAACTTTGGTAAATCTTCCTCCTCAATCGGACAGCCAAGAACCGATTCCACCGCTCCTCCAATCTGACAGAGCCTGTGGGTTCGTTTTTTACTTTCTTCCGCTTTCTTTCTCTTTTCCAGTTCCTTCCGCTGTGCTATGAGCTTTTTTGTAGCTTCAATGCTTTCCTGTTCCTTTTTCTCTAATGCACGTATTCTTTCTTCATAAGTCTTTGTTGATTTCGCCATATCGTCTTCATCCTCTCTTTTTCCGATAAACAACAGTTCCCGGTTGCATATCAGGAGAAGCACATGGTATAATCCTCTTGCGTGTAGGTATATCATGGCTTCGGTCTGATAGAACCTTTGGCGGTTTCGTAGGAAGCCGCCTTTTTAAGTTGCCACATTTCTTGTGACAGCTTTTACATTTCCTTTATCCCTCAGATCTCGCCCCTCGTTGGCTTCCATGAACTTTTCCAGAATGTCAGTTTTAATAAGGACTTTTCTTCCGACTTTTAATACCGGAAGCTTCTTCCATTCAACCAGCTTTCTCAAAGTATTTCTGCCAATTCCTGTATAGTCGGCTGCTTCCTCGATGGATAATGCAATCTTTCTTTCCGTCATCTTGTCACCTTCTATTAAATTGCATTATGCAATTTTTGTTGTGCTGTTAGTATAGCGGTTTTATATTGCGTTGTCAAGCGTTATGAAATTTTAAAATTAATCATTAGATTGCATATTGCAATTACGTGAGGTACATGCTATAATTCATACATACCGAAAAAGGAGGCAATCAGCATGAAAGATAAAGAATTACGCAAGCTGATAGGCAGCAGGGCAAAACAGCGTCGTCTGGAATTAAATCTGACACAGCCTTATGTTGCAGAGAAGATGGGAGTTACCGCTTCCACAATCCTGCGTTATGAGAATGGTTCGATTGACAATACCAAAAAGATGGTGCTGGAAGGTCTTTCGGAAGCACTTCATGTATCTATTGAATGGCTCAGAGGTGAAACCGATGAATACGAAACCGATATTACGGATAAGAAAGAATTACAGATTCGTGATGCAATGGGCGATATTCTCAAACAGCTACCTCTCGACCTTAGTAAAAAGGAAGATGCTTTTTCAAAAGATTTACTGCTGTTAATGTTAAAGCAATATAACCTGTTTCTGGAATCATTCCAGTTTGCCTGCAAGAATTACAAGGGCAGAACGAATGAATCGGATATTGCAAAGGTAATGGGGTTTGAATCGAATGATGAATATAACGAGATTATGTTTCTCCGGGAGATCACCCATACTGTTAATGCCTTTAATGACATGGCAGATATTGTAAGGCTCTATTCCAAGAAACCGGAAATGGCAGAACAAAGGCTTGAAAATCTTTTATCAGAAGTTTTGTATGAGGATTCCGATTCGGTATAGAACGACAACCGGAGTTATGATATACTTACACGCAAGAAGCATTTCATCAGTTCCGATTGTCTGATATCGAAAGGAGACACACGATTATGGCAAAAGGATCTGTAAGAAAAAAAGGAAAGAAATGGTACTACCGCTTCTATGTAGAAGATGCAAGCGGCAATCTAGTTCAGAAAGAATACGCTGGAACAGAAAGCAAAAGTGAAACGGAAAAACTGCTCCGTCAGGCAATGGACGATTACGAAAGCAAAAAATTCATTGCAAAGTCGGAAAATATTACAGTTGGAGAATTACTTGATATATGGGCAGAGGAAGAATTAAAGACCGGTACTCTCAGTAATGGGACAGTCCAGAATTACCTCGGTGCAATTACCAACATCAAGAAGCATCCAATTTCAGAGAGAAAGTTGAAAAATGTAACATCTGAGCATTTACAAGCCTTCTTCAATCTGCTTTCCTTTGGTGGCACTTATCCAGATGGTTCAGAAAGAAAAGGTTATAGCAAAGATTACATTCGTTCTTTCTCGGCAGTATTACAGCAGTCATTCCGGTTTGCAGTATCACCAAAGCAATATATCACTTTCAATCCGATGCAGTATATTAAGCTGAAATACCAGACGGATGAGGTTGACCTGTTTTCTGATGATGACATGGATGGCGATATACAGCCAATTCCACGAGAGGATTATGAAAGACTGATTGAATTTCTACAGGATTACAATCCACCGGCAATACTTCCAATCCAGATAGCTTATTATGCAGGACTTCGTATCGGTGAAGCCTGTGGTCTGGCATGGCAGGATGTAAATCTTGAAGAACAGTGCCTTACAATCAGACGCAGTATCCGCTATGATGGTTCAAGGCACAAGAATATCATCGGACCAACCAAACGAAAAAAGGTAAGGATTGTTGATTTTGGAGATACACTGGCAGAGATTCTTCGTAATGCCCAAAAGGAACAGCTTAAAAACCGAATGCAGTACGGAGAACTTTACCACAAAAACTACTACAGAGAAGTAAAAGACAAAAACAGAGTTTACTATGAGTTCTATCATTTGGACGGAACAGAGAATGTTCCAGAAGATTATAAGGAAATATCCTTTGTCTGCTTAAGACCGAATGGAAGTTTGGAACTGCCAAGCACGTTAGGAATTGTTTGCAGGAAGATTGCTCAGAAACTGGATGGATTTGAAGGATTTCATTTTCACCAGTTGCGACACACCTACACAAGCAACCTTCTGGCAAATGGAGCAGCTCCGAAAGATGTACAGGAACTGTTAGGACACTCAGATGTCAGTACCACAATGAATGTCTACGCCCATTCCACAAGAAAAGCCAAGCGGGAATCCGCAAAGTTACTTGATAAAGTGGCAGGCAACGACTAAATAAAACTTTCCCTTATTTCCCTTACGATTATCTCATAAGGGCAAAAATAAGGGAAAATACATATCATTTCACTAATGAATGGGCTGGAATGTCTGTAAAATAGGGAAAGTTAGAAATATATTTCGGCAAACTTGAATTTGTCGAGCTGGTTAGTTCGAGATAATTTTGAGTTTGTTAAGATGTGGTGCACTTGATGGAATCACAGGTACGACATCATATTATGGAGGATGAAATAGATGATAGGTTTGATTGTTGCGAGGTCAAAGAATAATGTTATAGGCAAGAATGGTAATATACCATGGAAAATAAAGGGAGAACAAAAGCAATTTAGAGAGTTAACAACGGGTAATGTGGTTATTATGGGGCGAAAGTCTTATGAAGAAATCGGTCATCCGTTGCCTAATAGAATGAATATTGTTGTTTCCACCACAACAGAGTATCAAGGAGATAATTTAGTTTCAGTTAAATCATTAGAAGATGCATTATTATTGGCTAAAGGACGAGATGTATACATATCTGGTGGATATGGACTATTTAAGGAAGCTTTGCAAATAGTAGATAAAATGTATATCACAGAAGTAGATTTAAATATTGAAGATGGAGATACATTCTTTCCAGAATTTGATATCAATGATTTTGAAGTTTTGATAGGGGAAACACTTGGTGAGGAAGTGAAATATACGAGAACATTTTATGTAAGGAAAAATGAATTGAGTAGATTTTGGATTTAGGGTGTTTTCATAAATATATTGCTTTTTATGCATATATAAATTGTTGTAAGACAAATTCCAGTTTGAAAAGGGGAAATGAAAAAGTGGCAATTTCAAATATAAATACAATTATTAGTAATGATATTCAAAAAGTTTGGAACATTGTTTTAGCTGTTGATAAATATAACTCATGGCGAAGTGATTTGAGCAAAACAGAAATAATAAATGACAAACAATTTATTGAATACACAAAAAATGGATATGCTACTACATTTACCGTTACCGTTGCAGAACCATATAAACGCTGGGAATTTGATATGGAGAATAGCAACATGAAAGGTCATTGGATTGGTGTTTTTATAGACAAAGGGAATGAAACACAAATAGACTTTACAGAAAATGTGATACCTAAAAAGTGGTTTATGAAACCTTTTGTAAAAACCTATTTGAAAAAACAACAAAAGCAATTTGTTCTGGACTTAAAGAAAGCATTGGAATAATAAAATTCAAGATTGGAGGGTTGGAAATGGCTTCAAGTAAAGATTATTTACAATTTGTTTTAGAACAATTATCAGAATTACAAGAAATAACATATCGTGCAATGATGGGAGAATTTATTATTTATTATCGTGGAAAAATCGTTGGCGGTATATATGATGATAGGTTACTTGTAAAACCAACAAAGTCTGCAATTTCTTATATGCCGACAGTTACTTATGAAATTCCATACGAAAACGCCAAAGAAATGTTATTGGTGGAAGAAGTTGATAATAAAGATTTTCTGACGGGGTTATTTGATGTGATGTATGATGAACTACCAACGCCAAAACCTAAAAAGAAAAAATAAACAGCTTCTAGTTTACAATTTCATATCCATATACACAAAGCAGTTAGTTTTAGGATTGACTGCTTTTTAAAAAGACACCATTTAGGTGTAATGATGTCTTTTGGGTGTTATTTTATAGGTCATATCAAGGCTCATTCAATCGTGGTAAATTCGTGGTAAAATGAGTTTTTTCTATACTTCAAAATACTTGAAAGTATAGTGTTTATGCGGATAATCGAAAATTAGATATAAAATTTATTTTAACACTTTCGCCAAGATACTGACTCCATCCATGCGGACGGCATTTTTTATTCTCCCATATTCTCTTTTGGATAAGTATGAGCAGATGTACCGCTATTTTAATGCGGCACTTCCTTCCTTTAACCAGATTGCCTTATCCAATTTTATTGCATCTGGTGACTTTGAGCGTCACCTGCGGAAGCTGGTTAAGATAAATGAACATAAATATAATCTTCTGCTGAAATCCATCCATACATTTCTTTCTTCCTATATGGATGTAGTAGATACGCCTGCCGGTTCCCACATTATTGTCCGGATCCGCAACTGCACCAACCAGCAAAAGCTGATCGACGCCCTGTGCGAAAAGTCCATTTCCATTTATGGTGTTCAACAGTACTTCCATACTGGAACGGCTTCCGAGGATATCTTTCTATTGGGCTTTAGTTCACTGGAAGAATCAGAAATTCCAGAAGCCTGTGAAGCACTGGCAAAGGCACTGTCCGAGTTATTATAAAATCGTGGGATCAAAATATTTATCCTGCCATTTATCCGGAAACTTATTTTCAACCGCCCTTTTCACCACAATCGGTTTGGGGTATAATAGAAGCAGTGATTTTTAGTACATTTTACGGAGAATATTTATGAATCAAAAGGTTTTAAGAACATTAGAATATAATAAAATTGTAGAGCGGCTCGCGGAGTATGCTTTCGGTGCGGATACCAAGGAACGCTGTCTTTCCCTGCTTCCTTCCACCAGCCTCTCAGAGATTACCAATGCACAGCAGCAGACTAAGGATGCCATGAACCGCAGCCTGAAAAAGGGACGGCTTGACTGCTCCGGTATCAAACCGCTTTCTTCCGCCATCCGGCGTGTGGAAATCGGCGGAACCATGAATATCGAAGAGCTTCTCGGCCTCTGTAAATTATTAGAGACTGCCCGCCGGGTCAAAGCCTATGGCAGAAAGGAACGGGAAGATTTTCCGTCTGATTCCCTGAGCGAACTTTTTGATGGTTTAGAACCTCTTAGTCCTCTTTGTGATGAGATCCGCCGCTGCATCATTTCTGTGGATGAAATCAGTGATGATGCCAGCAGTAATTTAAAATCCATCCGCCGTTCCATCCGCTCAACCGGCGACCGCATCCATGCGCAGTTAAACCAGATGTTAAATAACCAGAATGTCAGAAACTGCCTGCAGGATTTTGTCATTACCATGCGTAACGGCCGCTACTGCCTTCCGGTAAAAGCCGAAGCCAAATCCCAGATTACCGGTATGGTGCATGACCAGTCCTCCAGCGGTTCTACTCTTTTCATTGAGCCAATGGCTGTGGTAAATCTGAACAACGAATTAAAAGAATTATCCATCAAAGAGCAGGACGAAATTGCCGTTATTCTTGCCACTTTATCGGCAAAAGCAGGGGAATATATTCCTGCCATTGAAACCGATTATCAGATTTTAACAGAGCTTGATTTTATATTTGCAAAAGCAGCTTATGCCTTGGAATACAATGGAATTACACCGCATTTTAATACGGAACGGAAAATTCGTATTTTAAAGGGCAGACACCCTCTGCTGGACGCAAAAAAAGTAGTTCCTATCGACATTTCCTTAGGCAGCGATTTTGACCAGCTTGTCATTACCGGCCCGAATACCGGTGGTAAAACCGTTTCCTTAAAAACTGTGGGACTTCTCACTCTGATGGGACAGGCGGGACTTCCGATTCCTTCCGGAGACCGCAGTGAGCTTGCTGTTTTTGACAATATTTTTGCAGATATTGGAGATGAACAGAGCATTGAGCAGAACTTAAGCACATTTTCTTCCCATATGACCAACATTATCCACATTTTAAAAGAAGCCAATGAACATTCCCTGGTTCTCTTTGATGAGTTATGTGCCGGAACTGACCCTACGGAGGGCGCTGCCCTGGCGGTTTCTATCTTATCTTATTTTCACAGTCGAGGCATCCGTACCATGGCGACCACCCACTACAGTGAGATTAAGATTTATGCCTTAACTACCAGTGGAATTGAAAATGCCTGCTGCGAATTTAATGTAGAGACCTTAAGTCCGACTTACCGTCTTCTCATCGGTATTCCGGGAAAAAGTAATGCCTTTGCAATTTCCAAAAAACTCGGTCTTTCCGATACTTTAATCGAGGATGCCAGAACCCGTATCAGCAGTAATGAACAGAATTTTGAAGATTTACTTTCTGACCTGGAAGCAAGCCGCATCACCATAGAGAAAGAACAGGCCGAAATCAACCGTTACAAATCAGAAATTGCTGCATTAAAACAGCAGTTAAAGAACAAGCAGGAAAAATTAGATGAAAGCCGGGATGCCATTCTTCGTAAAGCAAAAGAAGAAGCAAACCAGATTCTGCAGGAAGCCAAAGATACTGCAGATGAGGCAATCCGTAATTTCAATAAATATGGCACTACCAGACCTTCCATTCAGGAAATGGAAAAACAGCGTACCAATATCCGGGAGAAAATGGCTGCCAATGAGAAAAAGAGCTCAAAGGAAAAAGATACTGCCATCTACAATCCAAAGGTTCCAAAGAAGCTTCGTATCGGTGACAGCGTAAAAGTATTAAGTATGAATTTAACCGGAACGGTACACTCCCTGCCGAATGCAAAGGGTGACCTCTTTGTGCAGATGGGAATTCTCCGCTCCCAGGTAAACATCAAGGATTTAGTACTAATTGAAGATGCTGCTCCGGGCAGCAAGAAATATGCCAAGACCGGTGCCGGAAAGCTTAAGATGAGTAAATCCGCTTCTGTTTCCACAGAAATCAATCTGATTGGAAAAACAGTGGATGAAGCTATTGCTCTTTTGGATAAATACTTGGATGATGCTTATCTTGCACATCTTCCTTCCGTGCGCATCGTACACGGAAAAGGAACCGGTGCCCTGCGCAGTGCCGTACAGAGTCATTTGAAACGACAGTCTTATATCAAGTCCTTCCACTTAGGAGAATTTGGTGAAGGAGATGCTGGTGTTACCATTGCAGAATTTAAATAAATCAAGTATATGAACTACGTAAAACAGAAAGGAAGTTTCCTATGGCTGCAAAACAGAAAATTTTAATTGTAGATGATGATGTTAATATCGCAGAACTGATTTCCCTGTATCTCACGAAGGAATGCTTTGATACAAAGATGGTTCATGATGGGGAATCTGCTTTGAAAGAATTTGAAACCTATGCACCAAATCTGATTCTTCTTGATTTGATGCTTCCGGGCATTGATGGTTATCAGGTATGCCGTGAAATCCGGGCAAAAGCAAATGTTCCGATTATTATGTTATCTGCCAAAGGTGAAATCTTTGACAAGGTTCTCGGACTGGAGCTGGGGGCAGATGACTATATCATGAAGCCTTTTGATTCCAAAGAACTGGTTGCCAGAGTCAAGGCGGTGCTCCGCCGCTACCAGCCGGTGAAGCAGGAGCCTGTACAGCCGGATTTAAAATGTGTTACTTATCCGGATCTGGTGGTCAATCTTTCCAACTATTCCGTAGAATATTACGGCAAAACAATTGATATGCCGCCAAAGGAGTTAGAGCTTCTTTATTTTCTTGCATCCTCACCGAATCAGGTATTTACCAGAGAACAGCTTTTAGACCATATCTGGGGCTATGAATACGTAGGCGATACCAGAACCGTTGACGTTCATGTAAAAAGACTTCGTGAGAAAATTAACGATCATACCGCCTGGAGCATTTCTACGGTCTGGGGCATCGGATACAAATTCGAGGTTAAAGAATGAAGAAACGACTTTATCTGAAGCTGCTGATTGGATATGTGATTTTTGGCATTCTCGGCTTTATTCTCGTATCCACCTTCAGCTCCCACTATACTTATGAATATATTGAAGATACCGAAGTTGACCGGCTTTACAAGGAAGCCAATATGATTGCATCTACCTATGCTTCAAACTATTTCAATGAAGATATTACGGTAGATGACTTGCATGACAGTCTTGCCACCCTTAGCACTTATCTTTCTTCAGAAATATGGGTCATGAATACAGATGGTGATATTCTGATTAACTCCAATGCATCTGTGGACATGGACCACCTGACACACATTGACGGATTTAATGTGGCAGATTTTGGCAGCAAATATTACACCACCGGTTCTTTTTATAATTATTATGACGATACGCATCTTACGGTATTTTCGCCGATTACGATTAATTACAAGGTGCGTGGATATGTGCTGATTCACCAGCCGCTTTCCGTAATCACGCACCATCATGCACATTTACTGAATATTATGTACCTGACTCTGCTTCTGATTTTTATCTGTGCAACCCTGTTACTGATTATCATTGGCTTCGAGGTCTACATCCCAATCCGCAAAATGATTAAGGGTGCTGATGCTTTTGCCGAGGGCAATTTCAGTTATAAAATTCCGGTACATAAAAATGATGAAATCGGCTATCTTGCCGCTTCTCTAAATTATATGGCAAACGAGCTGAATACCCTGGAGGATGACCAGCGTAAATTTATTTCCAATGTCTCCCATGATTTCCGTTCTCCGCTTACTTCCATCAAAGGTTATGTGGAAGCCATGTTAGACGGAACGATTCCACCGGAGATGCAGGAAAAATATTTAAATATCATTGTTTTCGAGACAGACCGTTTGTCCAAGCTCACCCAGAGCCTCTTAGAGTTAAATAAATACGGCAGCCACGGCACAATGTTAGACGTCAGCGAATTTGACATTAACCAGTTAATTAAAATGACCTGTCTTACCTTTGAGGGAACCTGCAAAGCCAAACGGATTTCCTTCCACCTGATTCTTGCCGGTAAAACACTTTATGTAAAAGCGGATATGAGCAAGATTCAGCAGGTGGTTTATAATCTGATTGACAATGCCATCAAGTTCAGCCACCATGATTCTGAAATCACCATTGAGACCACCAAGAAAAGCGAAAAAGTATTTGTTTCTGTCAAGGATACCGGCATCGGAATTCCAAAAGACAGCCAGAACAAAATTTTTGAGCGTTTCTACAAAACCGACCTGTCCCGTGGAAAGGACAAGAAGGGTTCCGGTCTTGGACTCTCTATCGTAAAAGAAATTATTCAGGCACATGATGAAAATATCAACGTCATCAGTACCGAAGGAGTCGGCACAGAATTTATCTTCACCCTGCCGGCAGCCCAGCGGGAAGAGTTATAACGCAGTTTTATAAACCATCTATATAGGCTTTCCTGCTGCTTATTTGAATTATTTTACAAAGCTTTTAATCTTTGCATAAATGTTATCTGCATCCAGCCCATATTTTTTAAGCAGTTCCACTGCCGGTCCGGACTCGCCGAACGTATCGTTGATTCCGATTTTTAAAACCTGAGTCGGAGCCTTCACCGCAAGTGCATCACATACCGCGCTTCCAAGTCCGCCGATCACGGAATGCTCCTCTACCGTGACAATTTTGCCGGTCTCTTTTGCTGCTTTAACAATCAGGCCCTCATCGAGTGGCTTGATTGTATGAATGTTAATCACCTTTGCCTCGATACCGTCTTCTTTCAGTTTTTTGGCAGCCTCAAGGCTATTGCTCACCATTGCACCGGTTGCAACAATTGTCAGATCCTTTCCCTCGCGAAGAATTTCGCCTTTTCCAATCTCAAATGTATAATCTGACTCATTGTGGATGACTGGAAGTGCCAGTCTGCCAAATCGTAAGTAGACCGGTCCTTCATACTTATAGGCCGCCTTCACGGCTACACGTGCTTCCACATCGTCCGCCGGGCTAATCACAACCATACCTGGAATCGTCCGCATCAAAGCAATATCCTCGTTGCACTGATGTGTTGCTCCGTCCTCGCCGACGGTAATTCCTGCATGCGTCGCACCAATCTTCACATTCAGATGCGGATATCCGATAGAATTGCGTATCTGCTCAAATGCTCTTCCTGCTACAAACATCGCAAAAGAACTGATAAATGGAACCTTTCCACATGTAGAAAGTCCTGCTGCAACACCAGTCATATTTGCCTCTGCGATCCCACAGTCGATAAAACGTTCCGGATATGCTTTCTTAAATACAACAGTCTTGGTGGCAGCTGCCAGGTCTGCATCTAAAACAACAAGATTTTCATGCTCCCTACCCAATTCGACCAATGCATTGCCGTAACTGTCACGTGTCGCAATCTTCTTTACTTCTGACATAATGCTTCACCTGCTTTCTCTAATTCTTCCATTGCTGTCTCATATTCCTCTTTGTTCGGTGCCTTGCCATGCCAGCCTACCTGGTTCTCCATGAAGGAAACACCTTTTCCTTTGATCGTCCTGGCAATAATCGCAGTAGGCTGTCCCTTGTGCTCACGGGCTTTCTTGAAAGCTGCTGCAATCTCGTCAAAGTCGTTTCCGTTGATGCTGATCACATGGAATTTGAATGCTTTAAATTTCTCGTCGATTGGATATGGGGAATTGACCTCTTCTACCGTTCCGTCAATCTGTAAGTTATTGTTGTCCACGATTACAACCAGATTGTCAAGCTTGTGGTTGGCAGCCAGCATGGAAGCCTCCCAAGCCTGACCTTCCTGAATCTCTCCGTCACCGAGCAATATGTACACACGGTAATCCGCATGATCCATCTTACCCGCCAGAGCCATACCTACGGCTGCGGAAATGCCCTGTCCAAGTGAACCGGATGACATATCCACGCCCGGTATATGCTTCATATCCGGATGTCCCTGCAGGAAACAGCCTACATGACGAAGGCCTTTTAATTCTTCTTTATCAATATAGCCACGCTCCGCAAGGGCAGAATATAATCCCGGCGCTGCGTGTCCCTTGGATAATACAAAACGATCTCGATCCGCTTTCCCAGGATCCTTCGGTTCAACATTCATCTCCTCAAAATAGAGATAAGTCAATATATCCGCTGCGGATAATGATCCACCTGGATGACCGGAATGTGCATGATACACAGCGGTCACAATATTTTTACGCACCTCATTTGCTGTCTTTTTTAATTCGAGTTCTGTCATGCTGACTCCTTTCTACCTTCTACTTTTCACCCGTTGCCAGACAATCTGCAATCAGTCCGGCAAAACGCTTTGCATCCCATGCAACCCTTCCTACATATAAGCCATCAATATCCGGCTGTACAAAAAGCCTAGTCGCATTCTCAAGATTCACACTTCCGCCATACAGTGCCGGAACAACATCTGCGGCTTCGCCGTACAGTTCTCTTAATGTCTCTCGGATCACATGATGCTTTTCCTGTGCATACTCCACTGGTGCTGGTATACCATTGACACCAATCGCCCATACCGGCTCATATGCAATCCATACTTTATCCAGATCCTCTGCCGCAATTCCATGCAGACCAACCTTGATCTGTGTACGCAGTACCTCATCTGCGATACCGTACCCTTTCTCTTCTTTCGTCTCGCCGATGCATAGAAGACCGGTAAAGCCGTGCTTCATCGCGGCGAGCATCTTCTTGTTTTCCTCAATGTTGCTCTCTCCAAAGACATGTCGGCGCTCGGAATGACCTACCATTACAAGGTGAAGGTCAAGTTCCTCTAACATAACCGGAGAAATCTCACCGGTAAACTGACCTTCATCCTCCCAGCACATATTCTGTGCACCAAGATGGATTTCGGACTGATCCGTACTTTTTGACGCTGTTTCCAAAGACGTGTAAGACGGCAGAATGAACAATTCCATATCCGGATTCTGCATGCAAAGCTCTCTCGTTCTGTCTGCCAGCTCCTTCAGATAGCTTTCCGTCTGTGCGACATTCTTATACATTTTTAAATTACTGCCAAAATATTTCTTTCGTTTCATATGCTTTACCTGCTTATCTATTCTGATCGTACTCCACAAACGCATCAACTTTCGGCTGTGAAACACATCCCTTTACAAATTCGTTCTCGAAAAATGCCTCAACTAACAGTTCTCTTACTTTGCTTCCAATTGTAAAAGCTCCCATGCAGATGATGTTTGCATCATTACTCAAACGCGCTCTTTGTGCGGAATAAACATCCGAAACCAGTGCCGCGTATGCACCTTTTACTTTATTTGCGGAGATGGACATTCCGATTCCGGTTCCGCAGATTAAAATTCCTCTGTCGTACCCACCGGAAGCGACTGCTTCGCTGACCTTAATGGCCACGTTTGCATAGATTGGATCTTCACTTCCGAAATCCTCTACAGTTCCGTATCCCTTCTTCTCAATAAATGCTATAACCTCTTCTTTTTCTTTCTGTGCGTTTGGGTCGCATCCGATTGCTATCTTCATATTACTTATTCTCCTTTCACAAATTCTCTCATACTCTGGAAGATCAACCATGTTGAGGTTGCACCTGCATCCTGGAATCCCAATGCTCTCTCGCCGAGTGATTTTGCTCTGCCAAATCTGGCGATGCAATCCTTCGTATTTTCCACTCCGCGCAATGCGCCTGCCTCTGCCTCTTCGAGCATTTTCTCCAAACCTTCGGTGTAATGCTGCTGCATTGCTTCTACCGCTGGTGCCAGCGCATCAACCATTGTTTTGTCTCCGACGCTTGCCTTGCCACGCTCCTGGATGGCTTTCAGACTCTTCTCTTCCATTGCCTTTAAGTCCTCAGCAGTAAGGTAGTCTTTGCTCTCCGTACCAAGAGCACCTTCCAGATAAAGGCTTCCGAAGATAACACCGGAAGCACCGCCCATGCTAAGAAGCATTGCTTTACCGGCTTCCTCAAAGATACTGTATACATTTTTCTCGCCTTCCATATCAAGAAGCACTTCCTTCACATTTTTCATGCCAGTCGCCATGCCGATTCCATGATCGCCATCTCCAATTGCACTGTCCACCTCGGTCAGATACGGCTCATTCGCCAGAATCTTATCCGCGATATACAAAAGCATCTGTCTGCAGTCCTCTGCATTTAACTTCTCGTAATGCTTTCCTCTCACATAAGTGCTTGCTATCCGCTGCTTCTTTTCTTTCTTCTCTTTCTTTGGTGCTGTATCTTCAATCTCATCCGCCACTTCTCCAACAGGCTCAACCGCTCCCTTTGCGTAGAATGGACAATAGCATGGCATATCGTAATATTTCCTAAGTTCATCGTCCAGTTTCATCAATGTGATAGAAAATCCACCCATTTCCTGACTGGTACAGTAGTTATTTAAATCCGTGTCATAAATCCCGATTCCATCTTCTTTTAACAGTTCGTTTAACTTACGGAACACGATTGATAGTTCTAAAATTGTTGTGGAACCTAAGCCGTTGACCAAAACACATACTTTGTCACCACGCTTCAAGTCTGAATCTTCCATAATCTGACGGTACATTTTCTCTACCAGAACATCTGCCGGTTCCCATTTGGTTCTCTCTACACCTTTTTCACCGTGAAGTCCCATTCCGTATTCAATCTCGTCCTCACCTAATTCAAAGATGGGCTTGTCCGCTCCCGGAAGCTGAGCCGGTGCTGTGGCTACTCCGATTGTACGGGTATTGTCTCTTGCCTTCTCCGTAATTCTTGTTACTTCTTCAAGTTCTAATCCTGCATCACATGCAGCTCCGGCAATCTTGATCACAAAGACATCACCTGCGATGCCTCTTCGGTCTTCCCTTCGCTCCTTTGGTGCACTCGCCACATCGTCCTGTACACGCACATGTGCGGTCTTGATTCCTTTGGCATTCAGGAACTCTTCACCCATATCAAAATTCAGATTATCGCCTGCATAACAGCCATATACAAACAGAATTCCTTTGCCTTCATCAATGCTTTTTCCGGTTTCGTAAATATTCTTCGGATCCGGTGAAGCAAAAATGTTTCCACAGCATGCAGCATCGGCAAGTCCTGCTCCTACAAAACCGGAAAACATCGGTTCATGTCCACTTCCACCGCCGATAATCAACGACACTTTGTTTTTTCTTCTGCATCGGCTGATCACACTGTTTACTTCAGGATGTTTGTAATACATATGATGATACGCCGCAATAAAGCCTTCCATCATCTCCTCTACAATGTTATCAGGATCGTTTATAATCTTTCTCATTTCTACCTCCATACCAGATTTTAATAGCTGGGGGAGTATCCCGGATACTCCCCCAGTTTTTTAGAACCACCAGTTTGTACAGTACAATGTCATTGTGTTTGCGCAACCAATCACTGTAAACAGGATTGTATTCATGAGTGCTCCAATATAAACCTTTCCAGTCTTCTTATAGAATCTTCTGGAAATGATGGTGCACACAGTCAGGTTAATGAATAATGGCCATGTAAGCATTACGCGTGCACTATCGAGTCTTACAACTCCTTTTGAGATCAGTCCTGAGTACTGGTAGACCCAGATGCATACAAGACCAATAATGTTTGCAAGGCACATCAGTAATGTATTTAACCACTCTTTTCTTCCTGCCACCATATTGCAAAGGTTCTGACACAGTGCATTTGCAAAGTAGAATACTGCAACTAATGGGATAAATCTTAATGCAATCAGGAGCGATCCACTTGAAGGCCACTTGATCACATAGCTGATAAAACGGAAATCTACTCCGAAGAAGTACTTCGCAAAGCCTACAACACCATATCCAAATCCAATTGATGCAAGTACGATTAAAATAGTCTTACCTACATTGGACCTGCTCATCTTTAAGTTCCAGTCAGCAGGTTTTACACCATTCTTCTTACTAACCAGGAAATAACCGATTGCGAAGAATGCTAATCCAAGGAGTCCTGCCGCACCTGTCCACATACCCTGTTCTAATGTTAATCCCTGTGGCCAGATCTTCGTTCCGAAGAGTGATCGTGTCGCGAAATCTGCTCCCTTGTGGGCACCAATCCACTGCTCTAATGGAATCATGAATGTTGCCGGAAGTAATCCGCCTAATGCTAAGAATACCCAGTAAATTACATTTCCTTTGACACCCTTTGGTGCTGCCGGAACGTAGATGTCGCTTTCCTTCTTGGCAAGTAATGTACCAAAGAAACCGGTTGTTAATAAAATACTTGCAAATGCATATACTGAGAGGAAGAATCCGATTACACCAATGGTATTAAAGAACCACTTGTACTGGATTGTAAGGCTTCCTGCATCAATGTAATTCGGTGCTTCAAAAGCATTCTGGAAGAAGTCAACCAGATTTGATGTTGTTGCCAATGAGTAATGGTTTAAAATATGTGTCTCATAAGGCTGATATAAAACACGGATATATTTCTCCTCAGAACCCTGTACGGTTCCTTCGTAGATCTTGCCAACTTCAACATCATCGCCTTCCTGCAAATCATAATTATCAAGCTCGTTAATGAGAACTCTTGCATTGGCTGACTTATAGAAGTTTTGCGGTCCACCGGCTTCTGTCTGATAGTTGTTCTCATCTAACTGTCCGGCATCAATACCATAATCGACATCGTAGTATAACGGAATCTCGTCGCCGCTGTCCGGTGTGTCATCCGGATCATAATTTAAATGATCCTGCCATACACCATCAATGTTTAGCTGCTGATTTCCCATAAGGAATACTGCTGCTACCTGATTTACACCACCGTTTGCTTCCTGAATCTTGTTGTAAGCAAGGCAGGCATTCGCCATCTTACCGCCAAGAGAATGTCCTGTGATACCGATCTGATCCTTATCTACAAATGAAAGGCTGTTGTAAGCGTAATTTACAACATCACACATTCCTGATCCAGGAGATGTAGAAATATCCTCAAATGCAGAACCCGGGTTCGCGGTTACTGTAAAGAAAGCATCCATTGGGTTGTCTTTGTAGTTATCGGAATCTCCATGTCCGTCACAGTCCATGGACAATACAACAAATCCTCTCTTTGCAAGTTCCAGACAGGTGTAATCCTGTGTCTCTTTTGCATCGAAACTACCATGTAATGTTACAACACACGGTGCAGGCGTCTCAGCCGTTGCATTTTCCGGTTTGTACATTACGAGTGCTATCTTGTGTCCGTTTGCATCCTCAATACTAAAGTTCTGTACTTTGATGTGTCCAAAGTTCGTATTGACGAGACTTGCGCCGATCATACTGATCAAACAGATGATAAGTGCTACGACAAGCAGTCTCACATACTTTTTTCTGCTTAAATTTACCATATCGTTCTCCTTTACTTTTGTATATTGTAGTGCACTTCATACGTTGTAATTATTTTTTACCACGAATTTTTATGTACATCAAATCCAAATTTGTTAGTTTTTGAACAATTTCTAACATTTTTATATTTTTTGTTACTTCGCACATTTTCTCAATATTTCTTTATTTTCCAATATTTTCTTAATATTTTCATTTTATCAGTATAACTATTTTCCACAATCCAAATATTGTTTTTTTGTATATTTTTCATGAATCAAACATTTTTGAACATTTTCTAACATTTTTAAGTTGTATTATGTTATACTTTATACAAATAACTTGTGATTTTTTTAATGAGAGGTGAACATATTGAAGAAAAAGGAGCAACGAATCAATGAAATCTATTCCTTTTTGCAGGAATCACCTTCCCTATCGGTCAAAGATCTCTCGGAAATGTTAAATGTATCCGAGATGACGATACGGCGGGATCTGAAATATTTAAAAGAGAATAACCTGTTTGTGCGCAGTCACGGAATCCAGTTGCCGGTCAATGACAAGTCTATGATTACAAATATTGAAAGCGAATACACGCTTCACTCGGAACAGACGAAGTTTGCGAAGGAAAAACAGATGATAGGACAGTTTGCCGCGTCACTGATTCAACCGAACGACACCATCATCCTCGATTCCGGTACAACGATTGCAGCTATGGCATATTTTATTCCGGAACATATTAATCTGAATATTACATGTTATAACTACTATACATTAACGCAGCTTTTCCCAAAGGAAGGCATCCAGCTCACGTTAGCAGGCGGTCTGCTGCACAAGGCAGATCAGATGTTTGAATCTTCCTATGCCAATGAACTGATCAGAAGCCGCCGTGCCAGCAAGTTCTTCCTTGCTGCATCCGGTATTCACGAAGCACTCGGCATCACCTGTGCGCACAACTATGAAGTTCTGACGAAAAAGGCGGCAATGAGCTCTTCTCTTTCCACAATTCTCGTAGCAGACTCCAGCAAGTTTGGACTGGTACGTTCTGCTTTTGTTGCACCGCTCAATTCCGTCGATGCAATTGTCACAGACAGCGGCATTACGGATGAATGGAAAAACATTATTCAGGATATGGGTATCAAACTTTATATCGTATAGGAGGAGGATTTTTACCATGACACAGCATATAAATTTACCTAATTGCATCGTTGCGCAATCCGGCGGTCCGACCGTTGCAATCAATGCCAGTCTTGTGGGCGTCATCCGCGCATCTATTGGACATTATGGAACAGTCTACGGTTCGATCAATGGTATTCTCGGTATTCTGAACCAGCATTACTTAAATCTTACGGAGCTGGCGGCTTCCGGCAAAGACACATTACAGCGGCTTGCAACTACACCGGCCATGTATCTGGGCTCGTGCCGCTACAAATTAAAGGATTACCATGAAGATGCATCCGATTATGAGAAGATTTTTGCACAATTTAAGGCTTTAAACATTAAGGCATTTTTCTATATCGGTGGAAATGATTCAATGGATACCGTGTTAAAACTTTCCTCTTATGCTGACTCAATCGGTAGCAATATTCAGATTATAGGCATCCCAAAGACCATCGACAACGATCTTATGATTACCGATCACACTCCGGGCTTTGGCTCTGCTGCAAAATACATCGCATCTACACTCCTTGAGATTGCGCATGACACGATTATTTATCCAGTTAAAAGCGTTACGATTATCGAGATTATGGGACGCGACGCCGGCTGGCTGACGGCTGCATCCGCACTCGCTCGCAATTCATATTGCAGCGCGCCGCACCTGATCTATCTTCCGGAGAGTGATTTTAACACCGAAAGTTTTGTTGAAGATGTGCGTGATCTTCTCACCGTGCAAAACAATGTGATTGTCGCCGTCTCAGAGGGAATTCATGACAGTAACAGCAATTACATCAGTGCTGGAGAAAACTCTTCCGACACATTCGGTCACAGCCAGTTGAGTGGCGCCGGAAAAGCTTTGGAACTTCTGATCAGGGCAAGCCTTCCTGTCAAGGTCCGCTCCGTTGAAATTAACATCCTGCAGCGCTGCGCAGTGCATCTCTCCTCTGCCACCGATTTAAAGGAAGCGTTCTTATCCGGAGAGAAAGCCGTATCGTTGGCTCTGCAGGGTGTCACCGCTTCGATGGTCATTATGAAACGAACCTCTGATGCACCCTATACCATTGCATACGACTACGCAGAGATCAAAAATATAGCAAACGAAGCGAAATCCGTTCCGCGCGAATGGATTAATGCCAGAGGCAACAATGTCACGTATGAGATGCTTACTTATCTCACCCCGCTGATACAGGGCGAAGTTCCGATTGCATATCACAACGGACTTCCAAACTATATGGATGTATCACATCTTTCGTCTCAAGCACAAATTTCCCAGTAAATAAAGTATATTTAAAGGGCATCGCACTAAATCATATTATGTTAGTGCAATGCCCTTTTCTTTTCTAAAATTCAGTACTTTTATTTTTTCAGTAGAGCTGTCGCTGCTCTATCTGCTATTACAGTCACATGCGGATGAAACTGTAATATGCTTCCCGGAACATGTGGTGTGACCCTTCCCTCTACAACAGACTTTACTGCTTTTGCTTTTTTTTCTCCACACGCCACAAGAAGTATTTTTTCAGCGTTCATTATTGTGCCGATTCCAATAGAAATAGCTGTTTTAGGCACATCCTCTCTTCTTTCAAAAAATCTCTGATTGGCTTCTATGGTGCTGTCTGCCAAGACAATTTCTCCTGTTTGTACAGAAAAAGAATCCGCCGGTTCGTTAAATCCAATATGTCCATTTTCCCCAAGTCCCAAAAGTTGTAATTGAATCTTCCCTGTCTTTTGTATTTCCTGTTCATACCGCAATGCTTCCTCTGAAATATCTGCGGCATCCCCTCGTGGAATATGTATATTTTCTTCCTTCATATTTATATGTTCAAACAAATTTTTCTTCATAAAATAATGGTAACTCTGCTCGTGTTCTGCTGCAAGTCCCACATATTCATCCAGATTAAATGTTTTTACATCTGAAAAATCCAACTTTCCATTCTGATACATTGTGATTAATTCTTTATAAAGTCCCACAGGAGTGGAACCAGTTGCCAGACCTAAAATTGTGTGCGGATTTTCTATAACCTCCGCCGCAAGAAGTATTGCTGCAAGCCTGCTCATTTCTTGATAATTTTCGACAATTTTTACTTCCATATTGTATCTCCATAGCTTACTGTATTTTGTTTAGGAAACTTGTTCCATTCTGCGGTGCTTTTACCCCAAAATATTCACAGACGGAAGCTCCCACATCTGATAGTGTTTTGCGGATACCCAAGTGTCGCCCCTGTATTCCTTTTTTATACACCAACAATGGTACACATTCCCGTGTATGTTTACTATGTCCGATATCCGGATCATTTCCATGGTCTGCCATTACCACCAGAATATCTTCTTCCGTTAGAAGTGGTAATAATTCCCCAAGTCCTCTGTCTGCCTTTTCCAAAATCTTTCGATACTGCATAGAAGATTGTGAATGTCCGGCAAGATCTGTTTCCTGCACATTTGTACATATAAATCCCTGTTCATTTTCTTTTACTGCCTTTATCGTAAGTTGCATGCACTCATCTGTCGGTACACAGGATATGCTGACTCCCATTTTATTTGTGACAATATCTGCCACTTTTCCAATCAATGTGACTGGAATTCCTGCTTTCCCTAATATTGTAGGTGCCTGAACATTTTCGTCTACGCCATAGCCCAGATGAAGGCACTGATAACCATGTTCGTAGGATTTTGACTTTGCAGATGCAATTCCAATAAACTTTCCCTCTTTTATCTCCTCTGCACGGTACAAATCCTCCATTGTGTTTCCTGTTCCACCAAATACAATAACCCTTCCAACAGTAACAACTTCTCTGACCAGCTTTGCTATCTCATATTCCTTTTCAAAAGAAATATAATCTAATGGTGCCGTAACATTGTAGCACATTCCAAGATCTGCCTCGAGATTATCCGCTACGGTAACATAGTCATCGCACACAATATACCTTAGATTTCCTCTTACCACAAATTCTACCTTGTGTCCATTTTCCTTTAAATGCTGATAAACCTCATCAACCTTTTCCTGAAATGGATGCATGGTTGGTCTCTTTGGCAATGTTCCCATAATTTCCTGATGTCCCATAAAAGTATCTGCTCCAAAATGCATCAACTCTGACTTTCCAAAGTTTGCCGACTCGCAATACTTCATATCATTGCTTTCTGCCCCAAATGCATTCATAAGCCCCAGTTGTTCCAGATTAGCCAATTTCATGTCCGGATAATCCGAAAGTATACTTCTTAACGTATTAGCTTTTTCATCCCCTGGTCTTTCCCTTGCTGCATCATTCATTGCACCTATTCCAAATCCATCCAATACAATCACGACAAACCTTTTACTCATTTTTTTCTCCTTCCTAAACTATCATAGACACCCACGATTTCAGGTTTTCCCTTATGGATTCCCTCCATGATTACAACATCACTCCTGGTTACAAAAATCTGAAAACGAAATGCCATTACCGCAGCTACTCCAATTTCACACTCTTTTTCCAGTTCAAAATGATAATCTATACTTTCCAAAGACGGTGGTAATACCTCCATCTTTTGTGCATTCTTTAAATTTCTGCCTACTAATGCATATTTCATATGTGACCGTCTATAATGCCCACCACCATAGCAATAGGCTTTTCCTTCAAAATTATGTGAAATCTCACTTACATATACAATACACGGAGTCTCTTCCATGTCGCACACTGCATGCATAGGAGTAGTTCCGGTCAATCCATGCCCAGGTTCTCCGCAATTTCCACCAAACTCCACCATCTTCTGTACAGTTCTAGTACATGTTGCAGATGGTGTATTGACAATTTTTACCTCAACACCTACTTCTTTTAATATGTCAACTGCTTCTTTTACTGTTAAAAGATTATAGGTTGGTTCTATATCGCCTTTTTTCTCATCATATAAATAGCATGGAAATGACGTAACTCCTGCAATCTGTATATTAGGATAATTTTCCAATATATCGGCTGTAATTTTTTTCAGTTCATTTAACAAAAAGCCGGCTGTCTGTCCTGGATAAATAATGTCTCCATTATCATATACACGAAGAAGCACTTTCTGTGTAATATTCTGTTCTTTCGCAGCCTGCTGTATGCATTCTAATTTTTCCATGGAATAGACCGTAATTACCTTTGGATGATATGCTACCAGTTCCGGAATCATTGCATTTGGAATCTGTACCAGATGTCCCACATTTCCAATCGGGATTCCTGCATCCATCATTATCCGGGCTTCTTTAAAGTCAACAACAACTGCCCCTTCATATCCTATATCCATCAGTTTCCGGGCTATATATGGATTTCTCCCCACCTGTTTCAGCATGAAGAAAAGTTCTACTCCGTTTTTCTTCGCTTCTTTCAAAATTTTTGCTGCATTATCCAGCAAAATGTCCATATCTATCACATAAGAATCTGGTAAAATCTGCCCATTTTGCTGAAACGCAAATGCAACATCCAGCAGTTCCTGATTTGTTTTCTGTATTTTATCTATAAACATCTCTTTCCTCTTTCTATAGATTCTTTTATGATTCTGATTACTGTATCACTTCCGGCTCTCAATGGGTTGATACGAATCATTCGCTCTTCCAACAGCGGATCTGTTTTTCGAAAAGTTCCAGAAATTCTATAGAACAATGGTACCATTTCATACTTTGACTCACAGCCAACCGGATATGGCGCTGCTCCAAGATTTTCTGCTTCTTTTAAAATTGTTTTTGCTATTTTTTCTTTAAATTCCACCAAAATCACTTTTGACTGTGCATTTGCAACAAATGCCTGCTTTACCTCTGGAATTTCTCCTGCATTTAATCTCTGTACACATTCTTCACTTACTCCGGCTTCCAGTGCAAGTGCGACTGGCGCATACACCAATCCATGTAATACATCCAATGCTTCATGCCCCTGAACCTGCATCCCCCCTGAATAATTTTCACTAATTAATGAATCAATAAGTTTCTTTTTACCGACAATGATGCCGACCCCTTCCGGGCCTAATAATTTAAAAGAAGAAAAACAGGACAAATCAGCACCACACTGAACTCCAATTTTTGAAACCTTTAATGCAGCATAGTTATCATCTGTCAAAACAGTCAGTTCATGCTCGGATTTTATTGCTTTAATTACCTCTTCCATATCATAATGATCCTGCGGACTCTGTCTTGTATATTGCACCAATGCGGCTTTAATTTGTGGATTCTCTTTTATTACGTTTATTATTTCATCCTGATTGTGGTAATCTGCTTCCACAATTCTAATCCCCATCATATCTAATGATGTTTTTGTCGTATTATATATAGGAGCCTTATGAACAAGTATTGAATCTCCCGGATGAAGTATTGCATGCAACCCCATGCGGATTGATCCGCTTCCTGCTCCACGCACCAACATACATGCCTCAGTGTCAAAAACTTCTGCTATTACACGCTCCGCTTTTTCTGTTATAATCGGTTTATTTTTTCCACTTACAACTCCAAGATCTCCTCTTGAAAGCATTTCCCTTCCACTCATATTTCTTGTAATACAATCTACAATATAAAATTGAAGTTCTGTTGCTTCTTCTACTGTAAGGCTTTTTAAAGGATATGTTTTCGTAATAATCACCTCAATCTGCTTTATCAAAAATTCTTGCCGGATTCTCAATCAAAAATCTATTTAAGGTCTCCTGTTTGATTCCTCTTGCTCTAAGAAGCGGCACAAAGTCTTTCATAACCGTCATATATCCAGAATATTTTCCCCCCCTTGACAAATAACTCTTGCGTGAAATATCCTGTGACAGTACAATCTGTTTTTCCCAGCCACGTTCTATCAGCCACAAAAGATTATCTGCGCGCTGCTCATCACTCAGATAAGCAGTCTTTCCAATTGTATCAAAACCGATATTGACTCCTGTTTTTAAAATTTTCTCATAATAATCTCTGTCATTTGCAAGATCCAAATGCCCAAGAACTACCTTTGTAAGATCCATTCCCTGCTGTTCAAATATCTCTATCTGCTCCTGTGCCAATTTTCCAAGCTGGCAATGTGTCGTTACCGCTACTCCGGTCTTTTTTCCTGCCATTGCTGCAGCTGTAAGCACATTTTTCTCGCTCGGTCTCATCTGTGGTTCGCCAGATGCCACCTCGCCAATTACTCCTGCTTTTACTCCGGTATCATCAATTCCTTCTAAAATATCCTTACAAAAAATATCGCATAACTCTTCAGCATTAGACTCTCTTACTTTCTGTGTATGATATTCTGCCAAATAAAATCCTGTTGCCGCAATAATATGAATTCCACACGCTTTGCTGTACATCTGAAGTTTCTTCACATCTCTCCCCATATCATTACAAGATACTTCTACTACAGATTTTACCCCGTATTGTTTCATTTTGTTTAATTCATCTATGATTAATGAGGAATCATCAAAATCCGAATCTTTATCTCCTCTTACCGGAGACAAATCTACTGCCAGATGCTCATGGCACATTGTAATGCCTAATTCTTCCGGCAAAATTTCTCCGTTTACAGTCAAAATCATATTTTTTCCTCCATTTTTATCAGCAGAGGAAAATTTCCTCTGCTGAAACTCTTTATACTAACGGTGTCAACCCAATCAGATAAGTTAAATTTAAAATTACACCTGTTGCAATTGCTGCGATTGGTCCAATCGCCATACGCATAATTTTTCTACCAGTCATTTCATTAATAAGGTAAATGCATGCGCCAAGTGCAAATCCACCTGCTGCTCCTGCTGATGTTGAAGCTCCCATTGTACAACATGCTGCCGTCGAGCCAATTAAAAGTGCAAATTCAACACAGGTATTCATTGCACTACGGATGTTATCTGATGCATCACGCATAGATGGAAAATGACCTAAAAACTTCCCAATAAATCCAAGTAACATAACTTCCACAAATATAATTACCGCACCTGCAATAGCTGCTACAATTGGATTTGGGCAAATATATCCTGCCACATAGATAAATGTAAAACCAGCCACTCCATAAACGCCTGTAGTAACTGCTGTTGTTGCAATTAATGGGATAAAGCTTAATGCTCTCATAAACTCATTTGTTGCAACTGTTTTAATCAGTGATTGTGCTGCTACAGAATCTGTCATTGCATAAGCTTTTGAAAGGTCAAACATGGATACATCTGATCCTGCAAGAATATGTACATTGCAGGCAACCGCAATTAAGGCTCCCGCAATCATTAAAAACGGAAGGTTTTTTCTGATTCTTGCCGTTCTCTCAGAGAAAATATTCATATCCTCATCTTCTCTTTTTTCCTTTTTTCTCACATCCTTCAAAATACAAAGTACTACCAGTGCAATTACACCAACCATCATTGTCCATGCATCTGCACTAATCGTAGAAAATTTAGGACCGGAAAAACGAAAAACTAAAACAATAAGAGCTGTTATAACTCCTGTTTTCATTCCAAACTGCATAATAATTGCTACAATAGGAAACAGCGCAAAACCTGTAACAACATATGTACCTACATCGCCCATAGCTGAAATTAAATCTACTGGCATTCCAGTTAATACTGCATTAATTCCACCAATTCCGGTCAGACAAATCAATCCCCAAAGTGCACCGAAAATCGGTGCAAGCCATTTCTTTGGTGCTGCAATACCAATGATATCCGTCGCCAGAAATAATAACCATGGATTCAAAAGATTTGTTACCAATGCATTTCCAATTCCCACCGATGCAATAAAACCAACACTTAGTCCAAATGCAATTGAAGCCATTTCACCTCGATGCATACGACCTTCAATATATTCCGGAATTACCGGACGAATTCCATCATGAAAAACTGCCATACCCATATGGGACATAAATGCTGTCATTGCACAGACCAGCATAACAATAATTACATTTAATACACTCAGTTCCATTTTACATTCCTCTCCTTTATTTTTTACTTAGCACTATCATGTTCCATTAAAACTTTCATAAGTACCGGTACCGTAATATCAAGCTGTGATACAGCCATTCCAAAACAAACCTTTCCATCATTTACAAACTTCTCAATTTCTTCTTTCTTTGGAGTTCCACCATTCTTACAGACTGTACAACACTTATTATAACCAACAAGTCCAATCAAAATAGAAATTGCGGAACCTCCACCGCTTTCACATGCTCCGATGTAATAATCTACCTCTCCTTTCTTAATCATGGATGCAGCCTTCATATCATTAGTAATAATAGTCTGTGCATCTGGGCAGCATTTTAAAATTTCCTGCTCCATTTCATTTTTTTGCATTCCTCCAATTGCAATCCTCATTTTTCTTTCCTCCTTTATTTTTTTTATGAAAAAAGATTACATAAGTGAACTACAAGATACTCTTTCTCTGTCTCTGGAAATTCAACTTCGATAATATCATAAATCTTTTCAGCAACTTCATCTGCTTTCTCATATGCCTCTTCCTTCCGCAATTCTTCCAGCACTGCTTCCTCCAAAGGATTTTCCACATTACCATTCAGTATTCTCTGAATTGCCATTGCAATATGCGTTGTAAACATCGCCATCTTTTCTTCATCCATAGGACTACCGCATTCTGTAATCAACTCAACAATCTTTTTTGCCTGCTCAGAAACAAAGGGTGTAATCAACCCAGCCTGCTCAAGGATATCAAGTCTCTCATACAAATTCTCCATTCTTTTCATCTCCTTCTAATGTTCATTTTTTTGTACATTCATTTAAAATATATAGAAACAGATTTTTCAATCTATTTCAGTTTTTTATAATATACATTTTTTTGTATATTGGGCGTAAAAAATATAATTCCTAGTAATATGGATGTTTTTTTCCTTTGCATACATCTGATAAAATTTCTAATGTTTTACTAACACTGATATTTTTTTCAAGTATTTTTTTTAGATACTTATTGTTTTTACGTATAACCATAACTGCTGTTGAAAATTTTTCATTATACTCAGATTCTGTTAAAAAAACAACTTTCAAGTCATCTAAACAATGATTCTCTAATACATCGTCATAATTCCATACGCCAGCATCAATATTACCGTCTAAAAGGGCAGTGATTGTCTGTTGTGTACGCATATTTACCAGCTCTACTTTTTTTCCTTTTACTATATTGGTTGTCAGACAGCTTTGGTCTAGTGATTCACTGTCATATGCCACACGCATGCCCTCTGTAATTCCGTTCTTACCGTGATCCCGTAAGAGTAAAACATGTTTTGACAGATAACTGCCCACCCCAAAATTAAACACAGCCTCTATTTCCCGGCCACACTGAATTTCATGTTCCACTGCAAACTGCGAACCAATTGCAAAGTGATAAGCTCCTGATTCTACCAATTCAATTCTTCCAATTGCACCTCTTACATATGCCATATTAAACCTTAAATCTTTAAGCTGTTCATACATAGCAGTTGCCATTCCTTCATAAATCAACGAATACGGCAATGGCATGATTCCCATAAGTCCCTGTGTCAGACAGCATTCCTGCAGTTTTTCATAATCAATCTTTTCTATAAAAGTTCCCAGATGTCCACATGATACCAGTTCCACTGCCCTAACTTCTTTCAGATAACAAATTGCATTCTGAATAGTTCCTCTGGAAACCTGAAATTCTTCCTGATAGCGAGAAATCGATTGGATGCGTTCACCCACATTTTTTGAAAGCAGACTCAGTGCTAATTCGCGAATTGTAACACCTATTTTCTGATAAAGAACCTTTTCCCCATCTACCTTCATAAATATCTCCCGCATCGTTCAAAATTTTATATATTCAAATACTACACTTTCTACTACATTTTGTCAAGTTTTTTATGCAAATATAATAAAGCGGTTGTAGTTAATCTGAAACACTCCCCGTCAAATAGACAATAGAACTGCATAAAAATATCCAGCTATTCTTTCATTTTCTGGCTCATTGATGGTGTCTTTCAATGAACCCACCTAAAATAAGCGACTCGCGATATATTGGCTAATCTACATAATTCTAATATTGAATAATTATGTGGTTCGTTTACTTCCTTTATTGCCTGGTATATATATTTATGAAGTAATCGGCTCAGCCCCCTCTTTTATTTTGTTGAATTTTTTATGATGTCTCCATTTCAGCCCTTTGTCGTTTTGCTTTTTATCATGATAATTTTTTCTCCTGTTCCAGAATCTTTTAGTTCTTCAAGACTATTCTTAAATTTAGATATAGAAAATGCTCCCTCCTAAGTAGTAAGTGATTTTATTATTTCACTTATCTACCCAGAAGGGAGCATATCTATCTACTGTTAATTTAAATTCATCTCTTATTTTCCGCTCGGAAGATATGGGCGCAGGCATCCTGCCATCTGTGAGATTGGCATGGACTGTAAGAATACACGACCCGGTCCGGTTACTACGGTATTGAATACTCCCTCTCCACCAAACATGATATTTTTAAGGCCAGGTACGGTCTGTATGTCGATAGAACAGGAAGAATCCATTGCTGCAAGATATCCTGTGTCTACGATAATTGACTGGCCAGGCTGAAGCATATACTCTTTGATATAGCCGTCAAATTCAACAAATGCCATTCCCTGTCCAGAAAGCCTCTGCATAATAAATCCTTCTCCGCCAAAGAAACCAGCTCCTACTCTCTTCTGGAAAAATACGGACAATTCTACTCCTGAAGTAGATGCTAAAAATGCTGACTTCTGACATACAATATCTGACCCTGGCTGAATCTCAAATGCTCGGATACATCCTGGAAAACTGGATGCAAATGCAATGGTTCCCTGACCATTCATTGCAGTGTATGTATTTAAAAACATACTCTCTCCACTAACCATTCTTCCAAACATTTTTCCAATTCCGCCGCCAACCGTATTCATCTGCATATTCGGAGACATCCAGGACATTGCTCCCTTTTCGGTAATCATCATTTCGCCTGACTCTAATTCACAGACTACAACCGGCATTGGTTCGCCTTCAATATTAAATCTCATTTCTAAACCCTCCTGCTGATTTGCATAACATTTTCATGAACCTTTTTCATTATAACAATATAGGAGTGGTCTGCCAATATATTCTATCAATTTTTTATCCGTTTTCTGCATCCAAAATAAATAGCTCCTATGCCACTGCACAGTGCCAGTAAAAACCAGATGCCAACCGGAGTCATGTCTCCTGTTTTCACGGTTGCGGTCTGTGATGTGTTTCCTGCGGTGGTATTTCCTGTTGTACTACTTCCTGCAGTACCGCTTCCTGCTGTGCTGCTTCCTGCTGCACCATTTCCTGTTGTTCCGCTTCCCGGCGTTGTTGTACCTGATGAAGTTCCGGCTTCAAATACCAGTGCATATGCCGAAAATTTATCAGTTGCAAAGGTTATGGTTCCACTTGCTGCATCATACGTTGCAGGAAGTTTTTCATAGACACCATCATGCTCTCGAATCACATAATAAGTTCCCTGCTGGTTCTTCATCTCATCTTTTACCTGAAGGGTTACATTTAATTTCGCATTTAAATCGGTCAACTGGGTTTCCCATGCATCGTTGGAATTTCCTTTGTTTACGACCTGGAATAAATCCATGGAAAGATAGCTTTGAATCTCTCCATTTCCTGCCTGTGCCTGCATGCCACTCTGTATCTGATTCAGTTCTGTTCCACTGATATCTGCAATGTTTAACTGAAGATTTCCGGAACCAATAATGTTTTCTGCATTCCCAAGGGTTGCACCGTCTACTTTTGTACTTGCCGTATTTACTTTATCCTCTGACTTTTTAAATAATGCACTCAGATGCAAATCTGTTGCAGGCATATCCAATACAAAGGTACTTACCTGTGAATCTACTGCTGTCAGCTTTCCACCATTTAAAGATGCGCTTAATAACTGATAACCATAATCCGGTGTAAACTTAATGGTTACTTTGGTGCCTGCTTTAAATTCGGCATAGCCAAAGTCTCCATCCAGTCTTGTGGATGCATCTGCTATATTTCCACCTGCCAGTTCTGCTGCATTTACCACAGTTCCATCCTCTAACTGTGCACTGATTATTTCCACGCTTCCATGTTCAATAACGCAGTCATTTCCAAATCCATGCTGTTCTGCTACTGTAAGGGATGGTGTCCATACGATATTATAATTACGGCTGCTGTTCGTAGTCAGTGCCACTTCAATCTGATAAGAATCTGCCGGAGCCACTTCAAATTCCAGATTGTCTGTCGTTCCACCTAATGGAATTGCTGTTCCATTTACCATAATGGATGCAAATGCATAACCAAAATCTGCTGCAATTGCCACTCTGTGTTGCTGCGTCTTATCTCCGGCAAAGCTGCCCAATATATTCGTTCCCATTCCGGAACCAATCCTCATGCCATCTATCTGTAAGTCTCCAATTGCTCCTCCCACTGCAGTTGCTGTAACTGCAATTGTTTCTCCGGATGCCGGACCCGTTGTGGAACCACCGCCTCCGGATGCTGCAGTACGAAATTCCAGAATCAGTTCCACCTGCTCTGAGGCACTTACAGAAAATGCCTGTCCTCCCTCTGATGTAAGTATATTCTTGTCAAGGCTTGCATCCTGTGCACCATTTTTATTCACCTGACAGTGATTGATTATTGTATCCGTTCCACATACTACTTTAAAATGTACCGTATGATCAAGACTGTCATCCGGTCTGTTTATTTCTATTGGTGTATCATTATATGCAGTCTGGTTTACTTCTGTCCATTCAGCCGCCGTATCCCATTTATAATACACGGTTCCGGTCGCTGTGCTGTCCTGTCTTGCAATTCTGACCACTGCTTTCTGTCCATCAGCTTTTACAATCATGCCGGCACTTCCCATAAATAATGAAAATACCATAAAAAAGCTTAACAACCAGGAAATTTTCTTTCGCATCTTCATATTTTTTCTCCTTTACTTTCTTCTATAAACTGCCACTTCCACCGCACACGTTACAGGCTCCGCAGCCTCCCAGTACCACCAGCACGAGCAGACAAAGCAATCCTCTAATGGATTTTTTTCTCACGTTTTTCCTCCTTCCTTTTCTGTCCTTTTACTATATGAATATACGCTTTTCCTACCTGTTTTGATAAGTTTACATTTGTCTCATTTTAGGGATTTTCCACGATTTATGGCTGTTTCCAGCTATAATAAAACTGAAGAAGCCCAATTCTCGACTTCGTCTCTGTTTTTTCATTTAAAGAGGCCATATAACGGTACAATGCTGCTCTTGAAATATATAGCTGCTCTGCTATTACCTGCGCACTTTCATCAGAAGAAAGCAATAACCTTAACACATCCTGCTCCCTGTTTGTAAGTGCATAATTCTTCACAAACGCCTGAAATTTATCCTCCAAAAATTTTTCACGTTCTTTTTCCAGCATTTTCGCCATATTTTCTTCCTGTATATCCATACGAAACTGTACCATATACAAATATACCAGCATACTGATAACTGCAAATAAAATCAATGCTATGATGCTGATGCGCATTCCATCCCCGGTCTCTATCAGCATCAGGGAAATAGTTCCTGTAATCCCGACACAGATATTATTTGTTGCCCTTCCAAGTCCAGCCCATAACTCCGGTACTTTCATATAATAGGAAAGGTCCATAAAACTGGTGGTAAAATATACCACAAAGAAGCCTGCGGACAAATAGAACACAATAAGACCTGCCATAAATGGTCCGCCCCAGACTATTATCACTACACACATTGTTGAAAGCAGTGTCACACAGTACATCATAATCTGCATAAATCTATGCTCTTTTATATCAAAAAGCACTCCTGCCAACAGTCCGCTTACCGCAAGCAATAATCTCGGCCACTGACCAATATCTATACTTCCACCTGCATGTACTAAAGTTACTGCATTGTCCAGACTGGAAAAAATGCATGTCATTAGAACCACTATCGAAATCAAAAGCAATGCCGCAAGCATCGGATGCCGGAGGCTTCGCCTGTTATTCTTCCGGATATCAGTATCTGAATCTGACCCTGAATCCTCTGCTCCTACTCCCCCCCGGCTGCATTCCAGACTCAGTCTGCGAACCAGCAATACCATTGCCGCCAGAAAAACGGAAAGTACAACAGACTCTACAGTGCTGTTATGTATCAGATTATTGCTGATAAACTGAAGCAATAATCCAAAGGCATATCCAAATCCAACGGTTTGTGCAAGTCCTTTTTCTGTCGAAAGGCTTACCACAGCATAATAATGTACAGCACTTCCAATCATGCCATATAAAATATAAAGCAGGAATCCGGATAAAAGCATACTTCGATAGGACAAATGCTCCTGAATTACGAAAATGCAGATGATTCCTGCTATCGGCAATAAATATAAACCTATCTCCCGCATCTTCTGGTTAAAATAACGGTTAATGCATGGGAATAACAGGAATCCTATTACGCTGATTCCCAGCACATAGTTCTGTGCCCTTACTACTCCTGCGGAATCTGTTGCATAGCGTATCATATTGTCAAACAGATACTCCGAGCCTAAAAATATATAATTGAAAATAGCCAGCACTGCTATGATTCGAATTCTTTCTGGTTTCATAAATTGTCTCATCGTCTGTTCCCTGCTCCATTCTTTTGTCTTAATTTCATTATATACAATTGTCTCTTTCCATCAAGTTGACAAATGTCTCATTTCCTGTAAACAAGCAAAAAAAGAGCCAGGACACGAATGTCTTGACTCTTTTTTGACTCATATAAAACGATGTTAATTATACTAACTCGATAAGAACTTCTAAAGCTCCGTCACCTTTACGCTGACCAATCTTTACGATTCTTGTGTAACCACCGTTACGGTCTGCATACTTAGGTGCGATTTCGTCGAATAATTTTGCAACTAAATCAACTTTCTTTGTATTTTTCTTCTTTCCTGCTGCTTCTGTAGGAACTTCAGTTACAGGATAAAGAACTTTTAACATCTCTCTTCTTGCATGAAGACGGGAAGGATTATCCTTCTTGATTGTTTTTTCCACTTCGTCATATACAGTAACTTTCTTACCATCTACAACTTCTTTTACTCTCTTGCCGTCTTTGTCTTTTCTTGCAACTTTAGCTTTTACAGTAACTTCTTCGAAGTTATCTTTCTCGCGAACTGCCATTGCAATAAGGCCTTCTGCAATTTTACGGATTTCTTTTGCTTTTGCTTCTGTGGTAACAATTTTACCATTGTTTAATAATGCTGTTACCTGATTTCTCAGTAATGCTTTTCTCTGGGAAGATGTTCTTCCTAATTTTCTATACTTTGCCATTTCTATTCCTCCATTTGTGGTACATCCGGCCATGCTCATCGGACTTACTTACCGAATGCTTGTTTTGTGCCACTCATGAACCAACATCACCACGCTCGTCGGACTTACTGGTGCTGCTGCACTGAGTTATCTTAAACCTCGTCGCCCTGATTGAGCTGAAGGCCTAATTCTTTTAATTTTGCTAATACTTCTTCCAAAGACTTACGTCCAAGGTTACGAACTTTCATCATATCTTCCGGTGTACGGTTTGTAAGTTCTTCAACAGTATTGATACCTGCTCTCTTCAAGCAGTTGTAAGAACGTACGGATAACTCCAGTTCGTCAATGTTCATCTCAAGAACTTTTTCCTTCGCATTGTCTTCTTTCTCAATCATGACTTCTGCTGTCTTAGCATTCTCGGAAAGGTCAATGAAAAGACTTAAGTGCTCGCTTAATACCTTTGCAGCTAAGCTGACTGCTTCATCTGGAGCAAGTGTTCCATTGGTATATACGTCAAGTGTCAGTTTATCGTAATCGGTAATCTGACCCACACGGGTATTCTGAATGGATAAGTTCACACGCTCTACCGGTGTATAGATAGAATCTACTGCGATTACACCAATTGGTAAATCTGCATCTTTGTTCTTATCTGCGCTGACATAACCTCTACCTTTGGTAATGGTTAATTCCATGTATAATTTGGAATCAGCACCGCCGTTTAAGTGTGCAATTACTAAATCCGGATTCATAATCTGAATATCCTGATCTACCTGAATATCTGCTGCTGTAACAACGCCTTCACCACTGAACTCAATGTAAGCTACCTTAGGCTCATCATCAGCGCTGTTATTACGGATTGCAAGCTCTTTGATGTTCATAATGATTTCAGTAACATCTTCCTTTACGCCAGGAATAGAACTGAACTCATGAAGTACACCATCGATTTTAACCTGACTTACTGCTGCACCTGGCAGGGATGACAACATGATTCTTCTTAAAGAATTACCAAGTGTTGTACCATATCCTCTTTCCAAAGGTTCGCATACGAATCTTCCATATCTTTTGTCTTCAGAAATTTCAGCAATTTCAATTGTTGGTTTTTGAAAATCGAACACTACAAAGCCCCTCCTTCTTTCGGGTAATTTGTTTCTTCTTTCAGCCCGCTAGTTTATGATTATTTAGAATACAACTCGACGATAAGCATCTCGTCTACTGGTACATCAATCATTTCTCTGGAAGGTAACTCTTTTACGGTTCCCTGCATTTTCTCTGCATCAACATCAAGCCATTCCGGAACTAATCTGCCGCCAGCTACTTCTACGACATCTTTCATTCTCTGGGAATTTTTACGGCTCTCTTTGATTTCGATTACATCGCCAGCTTTTACCAGGTAAGAAGGAATGTTAACTAACTTTCCGTTAACTGTAACGAATTTGTGGTCAACGATCTGTCTTGCTTCTCTTCTGGTTCTTGCAAATCCAAGACGGAAGATAACATTATCAAGACGGCTCTCTAAGATAGTCATCAGGTTTGTACCTGTCATACCTTTCATCTGGTCTGCTTTATCATAATAGTTACGGAATGGTTTCTCTAATACTCCGTAAATGAATTTTGCTTTCTGTTTTTCACGAAGCTGAAGGCCATACTCAGATACCTTCTTATTCGCTCTCTTTAATTCTCTGTTAGATTTTTTATCATATCCCAAATAACTTGGCTCTAAACCAAGAGATCTGCATCTTTTCAGAACAGGAACTTTATTTACTGCCATTTTAGATATCCCTCCTAATTATACTCTACGACGTTTTGGTGGACGACATCCATTATGAGGAACTGGAGTTACGTCACGAATAGAAAGAACTTCAAGTCCGGCTGCCTGAAGGGCACGGATTGCTGCTTCTCTTCCTGATCCTGGTCCTTTAACCATAACATCAACTGTTTTTAATCCATGTATAAGAGCTGCTTTTGTAGCAGTTTCTGCTGCCATCTGTGCAGCATATGGAGTAGATTTCTTTGAACCTCTAAATCCAAGACCACCGGCACTTGCCCATGATAATGCATTACCTTCAGCATCTGTTAATGTAACGATGGTGTTATTGAAGGATGCCTGAATATGTGCCTGTCCATGTTCAACGTTTTTTCTTACACGCTTTTTTGTCACTTTTTTTGTAACTTTAGCCATATCTAAACTAACCTACTTTCTTAAATTTAAAATTATAAAGTTGCCAAGAATTATTTTTTCTTGTTTGCAACAGTTCTCTTAGGACCTTTTCTTGTTCTTGCATTGGTCTTTGTTTTCTGACCACGAACCGGAAGTCCTTTTCTATGACGGATTCCACGATAGCATCCGATTTCCTGTAATCTCTTGATATCAAGAGCTGTCTGACGTCTTAAGTCACCTTCTACAACCTGAGTCTCATCGATTACTGCACTAATTCTTTTTACCTCGTCGTCAGTTAAGTCTCTGCAACGGGTATCAGGATTAACGTTTGCCTCAGCAAGGATACGGTCAGCACTAACTCTGCCGATTCCATAGATATAAGTCAAACCAATCTCAACACGTTTTTCTCTTGGTAAATCTACACCTGCAATACGAGCCATGTGTGTTTACACCTCCATATAGATTTCTTTGTTAATAGTAAGGAATTCCAAAGACCCATGCAGCTGCGGTTTCCCGCCCTGAAATGTGTGCATACACCTTTTTCTTCCTATAGTAATGATTGCTTAGCAATCCCAGCCACAATCTGCTGCATCCTCTCGGTATGTAAGGACTGCGCAACAGACCACGCGCGTTCGCGTTATATTATGAACAGCACATTCTCATGCGCTGCAGCCGCACATAATTTTTCAAACAAAGTGGAAATTAACCCTGTCTCTGTTTGTGCTTAGGGTTTTCACAGATGATTCTGATGCTTCCCTTTCTTTTGATAACTTTGCACTTCTCGCAAATAGGTTTAACTGATGATCTTACCTTCACAGCATAATCCTCCTTTCTACTTGCCTGCGCCCCGGAAAACCTGTTTCCATGGGTATTTCTCTTTTCTTTCTGCTAAACAGCATAATATGCCCTTGTTTTCACAAAAGCGTCCATTTAGCATTTTAGCATAGAGATTCCGAAAAATCAACTACTTTTCTCGAATTTTCTCCTTATTTATCTCTCCAGATAATTCTGCCCTTTGTCAGATCATATGGAGACATCTCAATCGTAACCTTATCACCTGGTAAGATACGAATGAAATTCATTCTTAATTTGCCGCTGATATGTGCCAGTACCTGATGGCCATTCTCAAGCTGCACCTGAAACATTGCGTTTGGAAGCTTTTCCAAAATTGTTCCTTCTACTTCAATTACATCTGCCTTTGACATTTTCTTTCCTCCTGCTAAATCAATCTTTTCTGGTTAATATATATTGCTCATAAGCCTTAATCAGCTTTGCTGCTTTTGCATTTTCTGTAAGCCCAGGTTTATTTACTGCTTCTAAGACTTCCTGCGGAAGCTTTTTTACAAGCTGTACATGTTTGTAGCTTTTCTTTCTCGGCCGGTCACAGGTTCTTGTGGTTCCATTTACAAGATAGACGAATTTTTCATCCTGTAACTGCACTACATAGTACTGATTCCGGTCGTGACCCGCCTTTACTCTTGCCAGATACATTCTCTTTCCTCCTCTGTCAATGTAAGGATTTCCGGTCTTCCTTCTGTAATCAGAATGGTGTTTTCATAATGTGCAGATAAGGAACCATCGTAGGTTACTACTGTCCATTCATCATCCATCCATTCCACATCCGGGCTTCCGGCATTTATCATCGGCTCAACTGCCAATGTCATTCCTGCCTTCAGCTTCAGTCCTCTTCTCCACTGACGGAAATTCGGAATCTCCGGTTCCTCATGAAGATGAGTTCCAATGCCATGCCCTACCAGATCATATACAACTCCGTAGCCGTAGCTTTCTGCATAATCTCCGATTGCTCCTGAGATTTCATAAAGCCTTCTTCCGGCTCTTGCATACTGCATTCCCTGGAAAAAGCTTTCCCGGGTTCTTTCTATTAAAAGAGCAGCCTCTTTACTGATTTCACCAACTCCATGGGTTCTTGCCGCATCGGAATGATATCCCTTATAGATAAGACCGGTATCAAGGCTTACGATATCGCCTTCCTTAATAATATGGTCTTTTCTTGGAATTCCATGAACAACTTCGTCGTTGACCGATACACAGACGGATGCCGGATAGCCCTGATAATTCAGGAAATTCGGTTCGCAGCCAAGGCTGCGGATGGTCTCTTCTCCGATTTTATCAATCTCCCATGTGCTGATTCCAGGTTTGATTGCACGTTCCAGTTCCTGATGTACTTTAGCAAGATACTTTCCTGCCTGACGCATCAGCTCTATTTCTTCTGCTGATTTAATCGTAACCGACATTATTTACGCTCCTAAGATTGTAACGATGGCTTTGAATACTTCATCCATCGGCTGTGTTCCGTCTACAGATTTTAAAATGCCCTGATTCTTATAATAATCAATCAATGGCTGTGTCTGCTCATGATATACTTTTAATCTCTTCTGAACTGTCTCTGGCTTATCATCTTCACGCAATACGATTTCGCTGCCACAACGGTCACAGATTCCTTCTACCTTTGGTGGAATGGAAATAAGATGATATGTTGCTCCACAATTTAAGCAGGCTCTTCTGCCGCTCATACGATTTACGATATTTTCGTCTGGAACATCTACATCAATTGCATAGTCCATCTTCTCGTTTATTTTACCAAGTGCTGCATCCAATGCTTCTGCCTGAGGAATGGTTCTTGGAAAACCGTCCAGTACGAAGCCGTTCTTGCAGTCATCCTGCTGTATTCTGTCCATTACCAGATCACAGGTTAATTCATCCGGAACTAAAGCTCCCTGGTCCATATACTGTTTTGCCTTCTTGCCTAATTCTGTTCCGTTTTTGATATTTGCACGGAAAATATCTCCTGTTGAGATGTGTGGAATAGAATATTTATCTGCAATCTGTTTTGCCTGTGTACCTTTACCAGCACCCGGCGCTCCTAACATAATAATTTTCATATAAAGAAAACCTCCTGTTTACCTTCTTCTTTGCAAGCTAATCTGCTTTTTCTTCTATAAACAACTTTAGTGCACCACAGGAGACGCTGCATTTGCAGCACCCCCTTCTGGTACACATTAGTCATTCAAAAATCCTTTATAGTAACGAACTAACATCTGGGATTCGATCTGTTTAATTGTCTCGATAACAACACCTACGATAATGATGATAGATGTTCCACCGAAAGATACGTTTGCTTTAAATACTCCATTGAAGAAGATTGGAATAACTGCAACAATGGATAAGCCTGCCGCACCGATAAAGACAATGTAATTTAAAATCCGATTCAGATAATCGCTGGTTGGTTTTCCAGGTCTGATACCCGGGATAAATCCACCCTGTCTCTTCATGTTGTTCGCAATCTCCAGCGGATTGAATGTAATGGATGTATAGAAGTATGCAAATGCAATAATCAATACAAGATATACAGCCAAACCAATGCTGTAGATTGGCTCCTGTGGGTTGCACCAGTTAGACTGGGATAATCCCTTTAAAATCTTACTGCCAATTCCTGTTCCATTGCCCTTTCCTAAGAGAGACGCAATAACAACCGGGAACTGCATTAAAGACTGTGCGAAGATAACCGGGATAACTCCACCGGTATTTACTTTCAGAGGAATATGCGTAGACTGACCGCCTACCTGTTTTCTTCCCTGAATTTTCTTCGAATATTGTACCGGAATCTTTCTCTGAGCTGCCTGAAGGACAACGACAAAGACAACGGTTACTAAAATGATTGCTGCGATAATTACTACTGCAAGAACTGCTTTTGCAGGAATCTTTCCTTTTACAAACTGCTCATACAGTGTTCCAAAATCGCTAGGAATTCGTGAAATAATGTTGATTACAAGTACGATAGAAATACCGTTTCCAACACCCTTTTCCGTAATTCTCTCACCAATCCACATAAGTACTGCAGAACCTGCTGTCAAGGTTACAATTACCTGAAGAACCGTAAGCCATCCTTTATCGGTCAGATAACCGCTTCTGGAGAATCCGATTGCCATTGCAATTGCTTCGATTAAAGCCAGAGCAACAGTCACATAACGTGTAATCTCTGCAATTTTCTTTCTTCCTTCTTCGCCGTCACGCTGCATCTCTTCCAGTTTTGGAATTGCAATCGTCAACAGCTGCATGATGATGGAAGATGTGATATATGGTGTGATATTCAATGCAAAGACGGACATCTGTAAGAATGAACCGCCTGTTACTGCATCGAAAAAGTTAAACGCATCACTACTCTGATTAGCAAACCAGTCTGCAAACACATTCCGGTCAACACCCGGAATCGGTAACTGTGAACCGATTCGGATGATAATCAGCATAAAAAAGGTAAATAAAATTCTATTTCTAATATCTTTTACTTTAAATGCGTTACGAACTGTATCAAACATTAGATCACCTCAGCTTTTCCACCAAGAGCCTCGATTTTTTCTTTTGCGCTTGCGCTGAATGCATTAGCCTGAACTGTGAGCTTCTTAGTAAGTTCGCCGTTTCCAAGGATCTTAACTCCATCTCTTGGATTCTTTACGATACCTTTTTCCAGTAAAGTTTCAACAGATACTACTGCATCGTTGTCAAATACTTCAAGAGCAGATACATTGATTCCAACGATAGTCTTGGAATTAATACATTTGAAACCTCTCTTCGGTAATCTTCTGTATAAAGGCATCTGGCCACCTTCAAAGCCTGGTCTTGGAGCTCCGGAACGAGCTTTCTGTCCCTTGTGTCCTTTACCAGCGGTCTTACCGTTTCCTGAACCGTGACCACGGCCTCTTCTGAAATTATCACTATGCTTAGAACCTAATGCCGGCTGTAAATTGGATAAATCCATTTCTGGCACCTCCTTATCTCTATAATTAGATTTCTTCTACTTTCACTAAATGTCTTACCTGCTGAATCATTCCTCTAACAGCTTTGTTATCCGGACGTTCAACTGATGCGCCAATTTTCTTAAGACCTAATGCTTCTACTGTCTTTTTATTCTTTGGCACTGCACCGATAGTAGATTTTACGAGTGTAATTTTTAAATTTGCCATTTCTTATTCCTCCTTAACCTACTACTTCTTCTACAGATAATCCACGAAGTTTTGCAACTTCTTCCGGGGATTTCAGTTTGCTTAAAGCATCGATAGTAGCAAGTACTACGTTCTGCTTATTGTTGGAACCAAGAGATTTTGTACGAATATTCTCGATTCCTGCCAGCTCACATACGTTACGAGCCGGACCGCCTGCGATAACACCGGTACCTTCTGGAGCTCTCTTTAATAAAACAGATGCACCAGTATGTTTTCCGCTGATATCATGAGTAATACTATTGTTCTCATCTAATTTTACAGTGATAAGTTTTTTCATAGCATCTTCTTTTCCTTTGCGGATTGCTTCAGGAATTTCAGTTGCTTTTCCAAGTCCTGCGCCCACATGACCATTGCCGTCACCAACAACAACAAGAGCTGTGAAACGCATGTTACGTCCACCTTTTACAACTTTCGTAACGCGCTTGATTGATACCACTTTTTCTGTTAATTCTAATTGACTAGCATCAATAATTGTACGTTTCATGTACTGTTTTCCTCCTTATTAGAATTCTAATCCAGCTTCTCTTGCTGCGTCAGCTAATGCTTTTACTTTTCCGGAATATATGAAACCGCCTCTATCAAAGACAACTGTTGTAATACCTTTTTCTAATGCTTTCTTTGCAATTGCAGTACCAACCTGTGCTGCTGCATCAACGTTATTAGTCTTCTCGCAAGCTGCTTTTACATCTTTATCCATTGTAGATGCTGCTACGAGGGTATTGCCAACTGTATCGTCAATAATCTGAGCGTACATATGATTATTACTTCTAAACACAGCTAAACGTGGTCTCTCTGCTGTTCCAGCCAGGCGATTACGCAGTCTTCTATGTTTATTTTCACGAGCTGCTGTTCTTGATTCTTTATTAACCATCTCTCGTCACTCCTTTAATTATTTCTTACCAGTTTTACCAACTTTACGTCTAATAACTTCATCAGCATATTTGATACCTTTTCCTTTGTAAGGTTCAGGTCTTCTCTTATCTCTGATTTCAGCTGCGTACTGGCCAACTTTTTCTTTATCGATACCTTTGATGATAATCTTGTTACCATCTACTGTAGACTCTAATCCTTCTGGATCTTCCATCTCTACCGGATGAGAATATCCAAGGTTTAATGTAAGTTTCTTTCCTGCTTTAGATGCTCTGTAACCTACACCATTTACTTCAAGTTCTTTGGTAAATCCATCTGTTACACCAACAACCATGTTGTGAATCAGTGTTCTTGTTAATCCGTGTAAGGATTTCATTTTCTTCAAATCATTTGGTCTTGTAACGGTTACTTCAGAACCTTCTACTTTGATTTCCATCTCGGATGGTAATACTCTGCTTAATGTTCCTTTTGGACCCTTTACAGTCACCTGATTATTTTCTGCTAATTCCACAGTAACACCTGCTGGAATTGCGATTGGCATTCTTCCAATTCGTGACATGCCCGTACCTCCTGTATAATTTGTGGTTTATTGTTACCTGCGCTATGCCTTAAGAATATACTCTTAAGGTAGTTCTGCTCGCTAACTTCGCGCCGCACCCCAAAGGGCTTGCGCTCAGTAATCTCACAGAACGGCTTTCACACTAGCCTCAATCTTCGCCTGCGGCTCGATTTCATCAAGTGTTCAATGCCTACCAAACAAATGCTAATACTTCGCCACCAACCTGAAGCTTTCTAGCCTCTTTGTCAGTGATGATTCCCTGGTTTGTGGAAAGAATTGCGATTCCAAGTCCACCAAGTACCTTAGGAAGATTATCTTTACCAGCGTATACACGAAGTCCTGGTTTAGAAATTCTCTTCAGTCCGGTAATAATCTTTTCATTCTTATCTGCACCATATTTTAAGGTTACACGAATGGTCTTAAAGATTCCATCTTCAATGATGTCATATTTTGCAATGTATCCTTCTCTTACTAAAATGTCTGCGATTGCCACTTTGATTTTAGAAGCCGGGATATCAACTGTATCATGTTTTGCAGTGTTTGCATTACGGATTCTTGTAAGCATATCTGCAATTGGATCACTTGTCATTGTCATGATGTGTCTGCCTCCTATTATTCTTCTCTTTCTTTGTTGTAGATGTTCTCTGTCAAGTTCGACCTACGCCACAAGGGCTTCGGTCTCACTCATCTTAAGAGAATGGCTCTAAAGCCTACCAGCTTGCTTTCTTTACACCCGGAATCTGACCTTTGTAAGCCAGTTCACGGAAGCAAACTCTACAGATTCCATATTTTCTTAAATATGCATGTGGACGACCACAGATTCTGCAACGATTGTATTCTCTAGAAGAGAATTTCTGTTTACGCTGCTGTTTTACTTTCATAGAAGTCTTTGCCATTTAAATTCCCTCCTGTCTTATTTAGCGAATGGCATATTGAATAATGTCAATAATTCGCGTGCTTCTTCGTCTGTCTTTGCAGTTGTTACGAAAATAATATCCATTCCTCTTACTTTATCAACCTTATCGAATTCAATTTCAGGGAAAATGATCTGCTCTTTGATACCAAGAGCGTAGTTACCTCTACCGTCGAAAGCGTTCGGATTAACTCCTCTGAAGTCACGTACTCGTGGTAAAGCTAAGTTTACCAGACGGTCTACGAACTCATACATCTTCTCGCCTCTTAAAGTAACTTTACATCCGATCGGCATTCCTTCTCTTAACTTGAAGTTAGCGATGGAATTCTTTGCTTTTGTAGTAACTGGTTTCTGACCGGAAATTGTTTCCATATCTTTCATAGCTGACTCTAAGATTTTAGCGTTTTCTTTTGCTTCACCAACACCCATGTTGATAACAATCTTAGAAAGCTTTGGTACTTCCATAATGTTTTTATAGCCGAACTTTTTGGTCATTGCATCAATGATCTCGTTCTGGTACTGATCTTTAAGTCTACTCAACTTGCTGCTCCTCCTCTCTTACGATTAATCGATTACATCACCTGTAGATTTTGCATAACGTACTTTCTTATCTCCATCCATTTTGAAACCTACACGGGTAGCTTTTCCTTTGTGAAGATACATTACGTTAGAAGCATCAATAGGTCCTTCCTGATGGATGATTCCACCCTGCTGGTTAGCCATGCTTGGTTTTGCATGTTTTGTTACCATATTGATACCTTCAACAAGTAAAGTATTGTTTTTCTTATTTACAGCAATTACTTTGCCTTCTTTGTCTTTGTCTTTTCCAGCGATTACCTTTACAGTATCACCTTTTTTAATTTTCAAGCTTGCCATTTTCGGGTACCTCCTACAATACTTCCGGAGCCAGAGAAACAATTTTCATAAACTGTTTTTCACGAAGCTCTCTTGCTACTGGTCCAAAAATACGAGTTCCTCTTGGGGTTTTATCATCTTTGATAATAACTGCAGCGTTTTCATCGAATTTGATATAAGAGCCATCTTTACGACGAGCACCTTTTACTGTACGAACAACGACTGCCTTTACAACGTCACCTTTTTTAACAACGCCGCCTGGTGTTGCATCTTTAACAGTAGCTGTAATTACATCACCAATATTTGCATATCTTCTGGTTGAACCGCCCATAACACGGATGCACAGCAATTCTTTTGCTCCAGTGTTATCAGCAACCTTAAGTCTGGTTTCCTGTTGTACCATGCCGGTAGCCTCCTTCTATTATTTTGCTCTTTCCATAATCTCTACAAGTCTCCATCTCTTATCTTTAGAGAGTGGTCTTGTTTCCATTACTCTGACGGTATCACCGATTTTACACTCGTTGTTCTCATCATGAGCTTTTAATTTGTATGTCTTCTTTACGATCTTGTTATATAATGCATGTCTTACGTTATCTTTAACAGCAACAACAATGGTCTTATCCATTTTATCACTTACAACAACGCCTACACGTGTTTTTCTAAGATTTCTTTCTTCCACGACGAATCTCCTTTCATTTATGATTGCCTGTTTGCCTGCTTAAGCAGGTATGATTCTTTTGAAATTATTCAGCAACTTTTTCTTTCTGAGTAATAACGGTCTGGATTCTGGCAATATTCTTTCTAACTTCTTTGATTCTGCTCGTGTTATCCAGCTGATTTGTTGCGTTCTGGAATCTCAAATTGAAAAGTTCTTTTTTAGCTTCAACCAACTGCATTTTTAAATCAGCAGCGGACTGTGTGTTTAATTCTTCTAAATATTTACTAGTTTTCATTTGATTCACCGCCTTCTAAGTCTGCACGAGAAACCACTTTGCATTTACAAGGTAATTTGTGTGTAGCAAGACGTAATGCCTCTTTTGCAATCTCATCAGATACATCAGAGATTTCAAATAATACACGTCCTGGTTTTACTACAGCTACCCAGTACTCTAAAGTTCCTTTTCCGGAACCCATACGGGTTTCTGCTGGTTTTGCAGTTACTGGTTTGTCTGGGAAAATTTTAATCCAGACACGGCCACCACGCTTAATATATCTTGTCATAGCAATACGGGCTGCCTCAATCTGATTGGAACGAATCCAGCATGGTTCAAGTGCTACGATACCGTAGGAACCATTTGTAATTTTATTTCCTCTCATCGCTTTTCCGGCCATAGAACCACGGAACTGTTTACGATGTTTTACTCTCTTAGGCATTAACATTACTGAACTCCTCCTTCCTTATTTCCTTTTGTAGGAAGTACTTCTCCTTTATAAATCCAAACTTTAACACCGACTTTACCGTATGTGGTGTCTGCTTCAGCAAATCCATACTCGATATCTGCTCTTAATGTCTGAAGTGGAATAGTTCCTTCTGAATAGAACTCGGTACGAGCCATATCAGCTCCGCCAAGACGTCCGGATACGGATGCCTTAATACCCTTTGCTCCAGCTTTCATACATCTTCCCATGCAGGATTTCATTGCTCTACGGAAGGAAACACGGTTCTCTAACTGAAGTGCAATGTTCTCAGCTACTAACTGAGCATCTTTGTCTGGTCTCTTTACTTCTTTGATATCTACAACAAGTTTCTTGTCTGTAAATTTCTGTAATTCAGCTTTTACTTTCTCGATTTCAGCTCCGCCTTTACCGATTACAACGCCTGGCTTAGCTGTGTAAAGGATAACCTTTACTCTGTCGGATGCTCTTTCGATTTCAATCTTAGAAACACCTGCAGCATATAATTTCTTTTTCAGAAATGTTCTGATGTTATAGTCTTCTACTAAGAAATCAGCAAAATCAGATTCTGCGTACCATTTGGAATCCCAGTCTTTGATAACGCCGACTCTTAAGCCATGAGGATTAACCTTCTGTCCCATGTTTGCCCTCCTATCTTTCATTCAGCACAATTGTTAAGTGGCTTGTTCTCTTCTCGATTCTGTAAGCTCTACCCTGTGCTCTTGGTCTGATTCTCTTCATTGTTGGTCCTTTGTTTGCGTAGCACTCCTCAACATAAAGGTTTTCTGTGCTCATTCCGTTATTGTTCTCTGCATTTGCAATAGCAGATTTTAATAACTTCTCTATTACGCTTGATGCGTATCTTGGATTGTAAGTTACAATCGCAAGTGCTGTCTCAACATCTTTACCGCGGATAGCATCTAATACGAAACAAGCTTTCTGAACTGACATTCTTGCATAAGACAACTTTGCGGAAGGTCTAGTATCTTTTACTGCATTTCTTTCTCTCTTAATCTGACTTCTATGTCCTTTTGCCATGAGTGAAACCTCCTTTCAAAATTCTATTTATCTAACGCCTGATTTCTTCTCGTCTTTTCCATGGCCTCTGTAAGTTCTTGTTGCTACGAACTCACCGAGTTTGTGTCCAACCATATCCTCTGTGACATATACAGGAACATGTTTTCTTCCGTCATGAACAGCAATTGTATGTCCAACGAAGGATGGGAAAATTGTGGAACGACGTGACCATGTCTTGATAACTGATTTATCATTTGCTGCGTTCATAGCATCTACTTTTTTCAGTAAGCTTTCGTCTGCAAATGGTCCTTTTTTAAGTGATCTTGCCATTTTATTTCCTCCTATCTACTATTTAATAGCTCTGCCGTCTCTTCTTCTTACGATTAACTTGTTAGAAGCTTTTTTCTTCTTACGTGTCTTAAGTCCAAGAGCAGGTTTGCCCCAAGGTGTACATGGACCTGGACGTCCAACTGGTGCCTTACCTTCTCCACCACCATGTGGATGGTCATTCGGGTTCATAACAGAACCGCGGACTGTCGGGCGGATACCCATGTGACGTTTACGTCCTGCTTTACCGATATTTACAAGGTTGTGGTCACCGTTACCGATTACACCAATGGATGCACGGCAGTTCAGAGGAACCATTCTCATTTCTCCTGAAGGAAGACGAAGTGTTGCGTATTTTCCTTCTTTAGCCATCAACTGTGCGCTGTTACCTGCAGAACGTACTAACTGTCCGCCCTTGCCAGCGTATAACTCAATGTTGTGTACCTGGGTACCTACCGGGATGTTCTCCAGTGGTAAGCAGTTTCCAACTCTTACTTCTGCTTCTGCTCCGTTCATAACAGTCATTCCGTCTGTTAATCCTTCTGGAGCAAGGATATATGCTTTCTCGCCATCTGCATAACTGATTAAAGCGATGTTAGCTGTTCTGTTTGGATCGTACTCGATTCCGATTACAGTTGCCGGGATACCATCTTTTCTTCTCTTGAAGTCGATGATTCTGTATTTTCTTCTGTTTCCACCACCCTGGTGTCTTACTGTAATTTTACCCTGATTGTTACGACCGGAGTTCTTCTTTAAAGAAGTTGTAAGGGATTTCTCAGGAGTCTTCTTTGTGATTTCAGAGAAATCAGATCCAGTCATATTTCTTCTGGAAGGTGTATATGGGTTGTATGTCTTAATTCCCATTGTTTTTCTCCTTTCAATAAATAAGTTTATTATCGCACTTTTCTGTGCCTAGCTGAGTTTCCCGGATTTTACAGTCCGGAGAAAATCTCGATATCTGCACTATCTTCTGTTAACTGAACGATAGCTTTCTTTGTTTTTGCAGTTTTTCCAACTACAGCACCACGTCTTTTGTTCTTGCCCTCCTGGTTCATTGTGTTAACCTTGGCAACCTTAGCGCCTTCGAACATTTTCTCAACTGCTTCTTTGATCATGGTTTTGTTAGCTTCCGGATGTACTAAGAAAGTATATTTCTTTTCTCCCATAGCTGCCATACTCTTCTCAGTTACTACTGGTTTGAGGATTACATCATAATACTGTACGTTTGCCATTATGCATACACCTCCTCGATTTTTTCAACAGCAGCCTTTGTTGCTACTACTGTGTCATATTTCAATACATCAAATACGTTCATTTCGCTGGTCTGTGTTGTCTTAACAGTTGCAATGTTTGCAGCGGATTTGATTACGTTTGTATCCATATCGCCTAAAATAACTAATGCTTTGTCTGCTTTCAGATTGTTCATAACCTCTGCGAATTTCTTTGTTTTGATTTCGTCTAATTTCAGTTCATCAACAACGATGAATTTATTTTCCTGAACTTTAGATGTTAAAACAGATTTTAAAGCTGCTCTCTTTTCTTTCTTGTTTAATTTGAAAGAATAGTCTCTTGGTACTGGAGCGAATACTGTACCACCGCCAGTCCACTGTGGAGATCTTGTTGAACCCTGTCTTGCATGACCAGTTCCTTTCTGTCTCCAAGGTTTTCTTCCGCCACCGGATACTTCAGAACGTGTCTTAGCTTTCTGAGTTCCCTGACGATTGTTAGCTAACTGCTGAACTACTGCCATGTGTACCAGATGTTCGTTAATTTCTACACCGAATACAGCATCGTTTAAGTCCATATTGCCAACTTCTTTGCCTTCCATATTATAAACAGATACTTTAGCCATCTGTGTGTTCCTCCTTTCTTAAATGCACTATTTTGCTGCTTTTACTGATTCTTTGATTGTTACTAAAGCTTTCTTAGGTCCTGGAACAGCACCTTTGATTAAAAGCAGGTTGTTCTCTGCGTCTACTCTTACAACTTCAAGGTTCTGAGTTGTAATCTTAACGCTTCCCATATGTCCCGGCATTCCTTTGCCCTTGAATACACGGCTAGGTGTAGAACAGGAACCATTGGAACCCTGATGACGATGGAATTTAGAACCGTGAGCCATAGGTCCTCTATGCTGACCAAGTCTCTTAATAGCGCCCTGGAATCCTTTACCTTTAGAAATTGCAGTTGCGTCTACATGATCGCCTTCTGCAAAGATATCTGCTTTGATTTCATCTGCAAGATTATAATCAGCTGCATTTTCAAGCTTGAACTCTCTTACAAATCTCTTTCCAGACACACCAGCTTTTTTGAAATGTCCCATTTCAGCTTTGTTTACGCCATGTCTGTTTCTGATTTCTTTCTTACCGTTGGCATCTTTGTTTACAACTTTTTCTTTCTTGTCAACAAAACCAACCTGTACTGCACTGTATCCGTCGTTTTCAACAGTTTTAATCTGTGTTACTACACAAGGACCAGCCTGTAATACAGTTACCGGCACTAATACGCCGTCTGCATTGAAGATTTGAGTCATTCCGACTTTTGTTGCTAAAATTGCTTTCTTCATTATCTTTCCTCCTGTTTTTTCTACAGCGGAACGGTTTCCCGTTCATCCTAGAAAGCCTTGCGGCCCCTCAGGATTTACTACTTGTTTTGACTTTATTTCATTTTGATATCGATGTAGACACCAGCTGGCATTTCTAATCTTGATAATGCATCAACTGTTTTCTGTGTCGGAGCAATGATATCAATCAGTCTCTTATGAGTTCTCTGCTCGAACTGTTCTCTGGAATCTTTGTACTTGTGTACTGCTCTAAGAATGGTAACTACCTCTTTCTTAGTTGGCAGCGGCACCGGTCCGCTCACCTGTGATCCATTTTTCTTTACAGTCTCGATGATTTTTTTTGCTGATGAATCTACTAATTCGTGATCATAAGCTTTCAATGTGATTCTCATTACTTGACTTGCCATAAAAAAAGTCGCCTCCTTTTCGCACTTTAATTCAGTACGACAAGCGGTGACTGTACACTTCTCCGTGTGTGTCATAAGCTTTACACACGTTGTTTCTACCTCTGTAGACCATATTCGTGATACAGTGACTTGTCGCCAGTTTCCTAACTTGACATTCGCTCCACGGAAAACCTGCCACAGTGGGCAGCAACCTCACGCTTCTACGCTATCAATGTCACAGTAAGGATTATTATACACGACAGGTTACGCTTTTGCAATACTTTTTTTAGAAAAATTGTATTTTTTTGTGTACAATCCATTTCCTATCTTTTTTACGGTATTTTTCACTTCTGCCTTGTTTTTTCATTATAAAAAGCTGTTTACTTGCCGGCATCCTTTTGCCATTGCAAATAAACAGCTTTTCTTTTCTATTATAATTCTATGCTCTTGTCAGCAACATCTGCAAATTCTTTCTGCATTTCCTCGCTTGGTGCTTTGGTGCAAAGACTCACAATTACGATACAGATTAAACTTAAGAAGAATCCTACCAGAAGGGAATAGATTCCGGTTCCGGTTCCAAGTGTTACCATGGCACCGTCTGCGTTTTTCATCAAAGGAATATAATCCCAGATGATAACTACCAGACCGCCGGATATAATTCCTGCAATTGCTCCCGGTTTGTTCGTACGCTTCCAGAACAGGGATAATACTACCAGTGGTCCAAATGCAGCGCCAAATCCTGCCCATGCATTGGATACCAGTCCCATAATGGAGTTGTTCGGATTCAGTGCAATAATATAAGCAATAATCGCAACTACCACTACGGTAATACGACTGACCATAAGAACCTTTTTATCACTTGCTTCTTTATTTACTACACCTTTGTATATATCTTCTGATACGGAAGATGCGGTTACTAAAAGCTGTGAATCTGCAGTAGACATAATTGCTGCAAGGATTCCGCACAGGAAGATTCCCGCAACAAACGGCAACGCATACTGCTTCGTAAACAAATGTGTAATCATATTAATGAATACATTTTCCGCAGAATCTGCCCCGGCGCTTCCAAGCACTTCCGGATACAGGTACGCTCTTCCAACCACACCGATGATGCAGGCAAAGGTTAAGGATAATGCTACCCAGACAATTGCAATACCTTTGGATTTATTTAATTCTTTCTGGCTCTTTACCGCCATAAATCTGGTCAGGATATGAGGCATTCCGCAATATCCCAATCCCCATGCGAGCTGTGAAATAATATCGATGGCACGATATGGCTCTCCACCATTCTGCCAGAGGCTCATATAGGAATCGCTTCCTCCTGCTACTCCGCTGGCATCTAAAAGTTCTCTTAATCCGCCATTGCCACTTACCACCGCATATGCCATCAGAGGCACTGCAAGAAGTGCAACCAGCATCAGCATTCCCTGGATAAAGTCTGTTACACATACTGCCATAAAACCTCCCATGAAGGTATACAGTAAAATAACAACTGCACCGATGGTTAAAGCTATAGTATAATCAACACCGGTTACTGCATGGAACAATTTTCCGCCTGCTGCAAATGCAGATGCAGTATATACCAGGAAGAATACGACTATTACTATAGAAGAAATACACAACAACACATTCTTCTTATCATGGAAACGATTCTGGAAATACTCCGGTAAAGTCAGGGAGTTATTGGCACGGATGGTATATCTGCGCAGTCTTCCGGAAATAAATATCCAATTGCAGACCGTTCCAATAAACAGTCCAATAGCAATCCATGCCTGACCGGTTCCAAATGCATATACCGCACCCGGAAGTCCCATCAGAAGCCATCCGCTCATATCAGATGCCTGTGCGCTTAATGCTGCCACCCAGCCGCTTAAGCCTCTTCCTCCAAGAAAATAATCTTCTGAATTCTTTGTACTTTTCATATATTTCGCACCTATGGCAATCATCACACCCATATATACCACAAATGCCGCAAGAATCCACAGCACGTTACTGTTAAACATAAAATGTCCTCCTCTTAAATTACTTAATATTTAGAATAGCAATTGTTTGTTTTGTTGTAAAGTCTTATTTTATTTTGCCGATATTATTTATATAGAAGATTCTCATAAACGGCATATGTGAAAATGGATTTTCACAGAACTTTTCAAGGAGGAAAAGATATGAATCTCAAACTCGAAAACTCACTTGTGGTTCTTTCCCAACGCAAGAAGGAACAGGGGCTCCCGCAGCGACCTACCAAAAAAGAACGGAACCAGGAGCTGACCCAGGAGGAACGCCTGTTACAGCATTATCAGGAACAGATTTCCCAGATGCACGAAAGTAATTTCCAGCAGGAGCTTCAGGCAAAATTAGATTCCGGTCAGGAATTAACTCCGGAGGAAGAACAGTATTTAGAAAAAGTCAATCCGGATGCCCTAAAAGAACATGAAAAGCTAAAGGAAGAAGTGGCAGCTTACCGTAAACAGCTTCAAAACTGCCGTACCAAAAAGGACGTTGAGAAGCTAAAACTCTATAAAATGGGGCAGTTTATGTCTGAGGTTAAGACGGTTTCCAATGACCCCCACATTCCAAAAGCCAAGAAAAAGGCTATGTTAGAGCAGATTTTAAAGCGCACCTATGCCATTGAAAAAGAACACAATGATTATACCAAGACGCCGGAATATCAGGCAAAACCGGACAAAGAGCCTTACGAAGATGTAAGTCCAGCCGATAAGGATAAAAGTTCTGCCGATTCAACCGATGCAACGACATCCGATTCTACCGATAATGCAGAAATCTCTTCCGGTTCAGATTCTGCCGAAGAGTCTGTGGGTGCAGCGGATGATGGCTCAGATAAGCACACTGCCAATTTGGTCAAAGCAGAGCATGACGATAAGTCTGGTGAAGAACCTGTCACTGCTCAGTCTGTACGACGCGAAATTAATATCCATCTTTCCGGGCTACGCAAAAAAGCAGCTCATATTGATGCCAGCGTGTAAGGCAGATGGGGATTTCTTCTTATTTTATTGTTTACAGATATCAGGAAAACAGATAGAATGATATGATATAGGTGATTCGATGATATTTTAAGGTTTTTGAGAGAAAGATGATTTCATTCTGTCAACGACCTGAATACAATACATCTGCATTACCTTATATAATATAATGAATACAAAAGGGGGAGACATTTTATGCAATGTCAATCATGCGGAACACAATATCCAGATAACTTTAGAACCTGCCCGAACTGCGGTGCACCGGCTCCAATGCCAAACCAGCGTCCATACAACGGACAGCCAAATCCTTATAATGGACAGCCCCAATTTAATAACGCTCAGCAGAACCCTTATAATGGACAGCCTCAGTTTAACAATGCTCAGCAGAACCCTTATAATGGACAGCCTCAGTTTAACAATGCTCAGCAGAACCCTTATAATGGACAGCCTCAGTTTAACAATGCTCAGCAATATCCTTATGGCAATCCATACGCTGCACCGAATCAGGTTCCACAGGGAATGAGTAAACACGATTTCTATCATTCTCCACTCTGCAAGAAATACAGAGGAAATATTATTGCTTCTTCTGTTATCATTTATATATGTGTAGGAATTAATCTGCTTCTTATTGCTTTTTTACATAATTATACCTCACTGATTGATGCTGCAATTATGCTCGGACTCGGACTTGCTATTCATCTTGCGCAGAGCCGTGTATGCTCCATTTTACTTTGTGTCTATGGCGTCATTAATACCATTTTCGTATTCCTTTCGTCGGGAGAGTTTGGCGGATGGCTGATTCTTGTGGCAGCAATTTATGCTATTGTGGCAACTTTCCAGTATCAGGGTGCTTGGAATAAATATAGCAAGAGTGGTCAGATTCCTTATTAAAATATATCAATATAAATGATTAAATTTAATCATACACAAATGTACTTTTTTGTGTTAGTATTACCAAAGACATTTGAAAAAGGCTATGAAAAGGAATAGTAACTGTCAGGAATTCTCTCAGAAAGCCGCCGGTTGATGCAAGACGGCAGAAGGAATACAGTGAACTCGCCTTGAAGCTGCCGGCTGAACCCTATAGTAGGTCGCGACGGACTCCCACCGTTACCCGGGAATAGCATGATAGTGCTAATGAGTGCATGTAACAACATGAAACAGAGTGGTACCGCGAAGGTTTTCTTTCGTCTCTATGATTCATCTTCGAATGATAGAGACGGAAGATTTTTTTTACGCAGGTTACGCTGCAACATAATCAGAATATTTTTTTGGAGGTTCAATATGAAAGGATACGAAAAATATCAGCGTGCATATTTTATGCCGCCTGAATGTACTTATGACTGGGTAAAGAAGGATTATATCGACAAGCCGCCTATCTGGTGCTCCGTTGATTTACGTGATGGCAACCAGGCTCTGATTGAGCCGATGAGCTTAGAGGAAAAGCTGCAGTTCTTTGAAATGCTGGTTAAAATTGGTTTCAAAGAAATTGAAGTTGGTTTCCCTGCTGCTTCCGAGACAGAATACAACTTTATGCGCGCCTTAATCGACCGCAATATGATTCCGGACGATGTTACCGTCCAGGTTCTGACCCAGGCAAGAGAGCATATCATCAAGAAAACCTTTGAAGCGGTAAAAGGTGCTCCGCACGCAGTCATTCATCTTTACAATTCTACCTCTGTTGCACAGCGTGAGCAGGTATTTAAAAAGAGCAAAGAGGAAGTAAAACAGATCGCCATTGACGGGGCAAAGCTTTTGAATAAACTGGCTTCTGAGACCGAAGGTAACTTCTCCTTCGAATACAGCCCGGAAAGTTTCCCGGGAACTGAAGTGGACTATGCCGTGGAAGTCTGCAACGCAGTACTTGATGTATGGCAGCCAAAGGCTTCTAATAAGGCAATCATTAATATTCCAACCACTGTTGAAAATGCAATGCCGCATGTATTTGCCACTCAGGTAGAATACATTCACAAGCATTTGAAATATCGTGATGCCGTAACACTTTCCCTGCATCCACACAATGACCGTGGCTGCGGTGTCTGTGACGCAGAGCTTGGTATTCTTGCCGGAGCCGACCGTATCGAAGGAACTCTTTTCGGTAATGGAGAGCGTACCGGTAATGTAGATATCATCACACTTGCCATGAACATGTTCTCACACGGCGTTGATCCGAAGCTTAACTTCTCCAACCTGCCTGCAATCCGCGAGAAATATGAAAACTTTACCAGAATGCACGTTTACGAACGTCAGCCATATGCCGGTGATCTGGTATTTACCGCTTTCTCCGGTTCCCATCAGGATGCCATTGCCAAAGGTATGGCATGGCGTGAAGAGAAAAAGCTCAACGAGTGGTCTGTCCCTTATCTTCCGGTTGACCCAATGGATGTGGGCAGAACTTACGATTCTGACGTTATCCGTATCAACAGCCAGTCCGGTAAAGGTGGCGTAAACTACATTTTGAAACAGAACTTTGGCATTTCTCTGCCAGAGAAAATGCGTGAGGAAGTCGGCTATCTGGTAAAACATGTTTCCGATGAAGAGCACAAAGAGCTGTCTCCACAGTGGGTATATGAAATCTTTGAAGATAAGTATGTAAAACGCCAGCCTTACTTCCAGATTGAAGAATGCCACTTCAAACAGGTGGATGGTATTATGGCAGAAGCTACGATTGTTCATGGTGGGCAGAACCGCCTGGTAAGCGCCAACGGAAATGGCCGTCTGGATGCTGTCAGCAACATTATCAAACAGTACTTCGGCATCAGCTATGAGCTGTCCATATACGAAGAACACGCTTTGAGCCATGGTTCCTCTTCCAAGGCTATGTCCTATGTAGGAATCACCTGCTATGGTCAGATGTACTGGGGTGTTGGTATCGACGACGATATCATCAAATCCTCTATCAGCGCACTGGTTGTTGCAGTAAATCAGGTTCCTTCCATAAAATCCAGTGTTGAGATTCAGGATAAGCGCTTAATGGAAATGAAGAATTACATTCAGACAAACTACCAGACCGTCACCTTAGAGGATATGGCAAAACAGTTCCACCTCTCTGAGCCGTACATTTCCAAATATATTAAGGAAAAATCCGGTCAAACATTCGTTGAACTGGTTCAGGGTGTCCGCATGAAAAAAGCAAGAACTCTTTTAAAGAACGGAAATATGACTGTTGAAAACATTGCATACTCCGTGGGTTATCAGAATGTAGAGCATTTCAACCGCCTCTTTAAAAAGAAATACGAGATGACACCGGTACAGTACCGCAATTCCTGTAGTAAATAAATCTTGATTTAAGAATTTAATTAAAGAAACACGCTTAGACCTTGTACTAAAAAAGTACTCGGACTAAGCGTTTTTTCGTAGTTTCTATCTTCCCGGCAAACTGTTATTTCCAACCGGCCATCGGGTCTGATTAACTGCCGTATCTGATTGCAGCGATATCAGTCAGCTACGATATCAGGTCGACTGCCTTACAATCAATGTCGGGATTGTAATATAAGACTGGGCATACAGATTCGGTTTTCTGATTTTCTGGAGGATGTATTTTCCCGCCTGTATTCCCATGTCATACATATCAATATTTACTACGGTCAGCTGCGGCTTCAATATCTGTGAAAATGGATAATCATCAAAAGTAATGACCCTGATATCCGAAGGTATCTCTATTCCGGCATGATGTAATGCATTGACGCAGCCATAGGCAATGTAATTGTTGGCACAGATAATGCCATCCGGTCTTACTTTATTGGAAAGAATCTCTTTGGTCATCTCATATCCACTGTCACATTGGGATTCCCCTCGCTGCACATAATCTTTCGGCACCAGCACATCATGCTCATTCAGAACCGACAACACGCCGTCCAGACGGTGCATGGAAATCTTATCCTCTTCCGTTCCACCAATAAATGCAAGGGACTGACAGCCCTGCTCCAGCAGATGTTTCGCTGCCAGCTCACCCGCCAGGCGGTTATCAATATCAATCCAGCAGAAATGGCTGGTAAAGTTAGGATTGCCAATCACTAGATGTGGAATGGATTCCTGAAAAATCATTTCATCCAGTTCTTTGGAAATTACAGCCGCATGAATGATATAGCCGTCTGCCGCCTTCTCTTCTGCTGCTTTGTGGATATAATCCCTCGCTTCTACAGATGACATATTCTTTATCACAAGGCTATAGCCCTTTTCCGTTAAGACATGCTCCATTCCGCATACCATTTCAAACATATGCGGGTTGGCAAATCCTGCATTCTTCCCCAGCGAGGTCACAAAGACAATGGTCTTTGTAGACTGTGTGACAAAATTTCTCGCCCGGAGATTCGGATGGTAATCCAGTTCCTGCATGACCTTTTTCACCCGGTCTATGGTCTCCTGAGAAATGGAATAAGAGCCGTTCATAACCTTTGAGACCGTTGCCGTAGACACTCCCGCCTGCTTTGCCACATCCTTAATCGTAACCGCCATTTTCTGTCCTTTCTGCGCCAAAATAATTTTCCGCCATCATATCTGCATGCTATTGCCCGATATCCTGTTACCATGCAATGCGTGCTATCACTCTTCCACTCTGCCTTTTATTATTACATAACCGTAGCCGTCTAATTTGCTTCCCAGCAGTCCATGCACCAACAGAATCTCACTCTGTCCACTGCCCGACTCTGCCAGAAATGCCGCAACGTCCATCGGTTCTTCATTCCTGTTTATCATAACACGAATCCGCTCTGTAGCACTATATCTTTCATAAATGTAGAGTCCGCCTTTTTCCTGGGTGTAAACCGTACGGAAATCACCTCTTCGCAGCAGTTCTTCTTTCCTGCGTAACTGAATCAGACTCCGCATAAAAGTAAAAAGAGAATCGGGCAAATTCTGTTCAAAGGATTTCTCCCGGAGTTCTTTTTCTTCCGTGGCTTTTGCTTTGCATGCCTGTTTCCATGGCATTGCCTGCCGGTAGTCCGCCTCTTCAATTCCGGTTATGCCAAGCTCATCACCATAGAAAACGGACGGCATGCCCGGAAATGTCATCTGGAAAATCAGTGCCAGCCGGTACTGCCATTCATTTTCATTGCAAAGGGAATAGAACCTGCTCACATCATGGCTGTCTAAGAGATTTAACTGTGCAAACACGGTCTGTTCCCGGTAACGCATCCGCATATTTGTAACCCGGCTGTCAAATGCTGCGCTGCTGATGCTCTCTTCTCCAAAGAAGCGTTTACAGTGTTTCCGAAAATCATAATTCATCGTTGAATCAAATATGGTTCCATCCAGCCAGTGATTGGCAGTCTCCCAGACTTCACCGATTAAGATTGCCTCCGGGTTGACTTCTTTTACTTCCCGGTAGAATCTGCGCCACAGGGCATCATTAATCTCACTTGCCACATCTAACCGCCAGCCATCTGTGTGAAATTCTTCCACCCAGTATCGCCCTACTTTGCAGATAAAATCTGCCACTTCCGGGTTTGCCGTATCAAGCTTTGGCATCATCCGCTCGTAACCGAAGCATTCGTAATTCGGATACTCCTCCGGGTCTTTGGGGCGGATAACCGGGAATTGCAATCCATAGAACCAGCCCTTTTTATCGGATGCTTCGCCTTTCTGCACCACATCCTCAAATGCCGGAAAATGCCAGCCGCAATGGTTAAATACGCCATCAATAATCACCCGGATTCCGTTGGCATGGAAGGTGTCCACCAGATCTTTAAAATCATCATTTGTTCCAAAGCATGGGTCAATGTGAAAATAATCCAGCAAATCATATTTATGATATTCGCCTGCTGCAAATATCGGATTAATGTAGATGGCATTGACGCCAAGGTTTTTCAGGTAATCCACATTTTCGGTAATGCCCTTAAGACAGCCTCCCAGCTTTCCTCTTACCACATTTCCTTCAAAGGCGGCTTCTGTTGGCTTGCCGCTGATATACGTTTTTCCTGTAGCAAAGCTGTCCGGAAAAATGTTGTAAATAACGGCATCCTTCGCCCACTCCGGCGGTCTTACAATGTCTGCTCTGTGATTAAAAGGAAGCTGGTAATATTCGGAGCGGTCATCCACCAGTTTTGCACTGAAGCAGTCTCCGTAATAATAAATTTCTTCCGTCCCACTTTCCAGCCTGAAATAATAGCACAGCCGCTTATAGGGGCGCACCAGTTTCACCTCATAATAGTCAAATAATTCACTGCCTGCCACCACATGCATTTCTGCTTCCGTGAAAATTACCGGTGTCAGGCGGCATGCCCGGTCTCCGAAATACAACCTGCAGCGTTTGATATCATCTTTGGCTGTACGGAGCCGGATTGTCACATGCTCTTCGTCTGTTCCATATGCATACTGTGACATGGGTATATGTAAAATTGCACTTTTGTTCATTCTCTGTCCAGCCTTTCTTAACCTTTTACACCTCCGGAGGTCAGTCCGGTTGTCATATTTTTCTGAAGTGCAAAGAACACAATCAGAATTGGTATCGATACCACAATGGACGCTGCCGCAAATATCGGCCAGCTTCCGCTCATTTCCGTTGCCTGCAGGGAATATAAGCCTGCTGCTAACGTATAGGTATCGGAACCTGTCATAAAATTGATTGCAAAAATGTATTCATTCCATACATAGATAAGCACCATCATGGCTGTTACTGCGATGGTCGGTTTTGCAAGCGGCAGTACGATTCTCGTCACAAGCTGCACCGGTGTTGTACCGTCAATCATTGCCGCCTCTTCAATTTCTACCGGAATCGTGTCAAAATATCCTTTCATATTCCACAGGGCAAATACTGCCATGGTTCCCGTGTATACAATAATCAGACCCGTTCTGGTATTAATCAGTCCCATGGGTGACAGCAGCTTATACAGCGCTGTCATAGAAAGCAGGGATGGAAATGCATAGAGCAGTATCAGTGTCCGAAGGATTGCTTTTCTGCCCGGAAATTTCTTTCTGGAGAAAACATATGCCGCCGGAATTCCTGTTCCAAGGGAAATGCCAAGGGTTACTACTGCTAATATCAGACTGTTTTTCAGCCACAGCATAATCGGTTTTTCCGTAAATACTGCTTTATAATTTGCCAGGGTGAAATGCTTCGGAAGGAAAGAAAAATTTGTACTCAATAAGCTGTTATCCGCATTTAGGGACACGGAAAATGCATACAATACCGGCACCAATACCACAAAGCAAAGCAGGATAAGAAAGATATTTGCAAAGACGAGTCCAATATTTTCTCTGGTTCGTTTCTTCATGTTAGTCCGTCTCCTCCTTTGGCTTCATATTGGTCAGCACAGAAAATACAATCAGAATGACAAATATTATCATGGAAATTGCAGAACTGTAGCCGTAATTGTTCGTTATAAATGCCTTTTCATAGGCATAGGTCAGGATTGTCTGCAGATTCGAACCGGTCTTGGCACCCACCTGCTGTGTCAGCAGGAACAGGATATCAAACTGCTTAAAGGTGGTAAATGTTGTAATTACAACCGATGGTGCAATGATTGGCTTAATCATCGGAATCGTAATATACCACATTTTTTCTAACCAGGTTGCTCCGTCCAAAACAGCACTTTCGTAAAAGCTCTTTTCAATACTCTGCAATGCACCGTCCATAATCGTTATCATAAATGGAAGTGCCAGCCAGAGGTTTACGGTGGTACAGCATAAAAATGCCATACCATCGCTGCCCAGCCATTTTACCGGCCCGATGTTGTACTTTGCCAGCCACTGATTGAGCAAACCGAACTGGGAGTTAAACATTCCTGTTTTCCACAGAAGAATGGATACATAGCCCGGCATTGCCCAGGGGAAAATCAGCAGTGTCTTATATAGATTTCTCAGGCGGAGCCGCTTTAGGTTCAGCAGATTTGCCAGTAAGAATGCTATGATAAGCTGCAACACCATGTTTACAATTGTCCATAAAACCGTTACCAGAAATGCCTGTATAAAGCCATTATCCAGCACCAGCAGGGCATCCTTATAATTTTTCAGTCCAATCAGTTCATAATTATTCCAGTGATACACATTCATATTGGTCAGTGAAATGTACCCGGTATACAGGATTGGAAAGATTACGATGAGCAAAATCAGTATCAGGGATGGTGCCGACCAGGAATAGGCAAACAGGATTTCTTTTTTCTTATTTTTCTTCAATTTGTTACCTCATACTTTCAATCAACTGCAACGCCTCCTGCTGCGCCGCCTCTGCACTTTCCGTCACATCTTTTCCACTCATGTTGACATCTGTCAGCAAATTACCAACAACCGTCCACATTACATCCATTTCCGGAATATTCGGCATCGGTACTGCATGTTCTGCGGTATCGTGCATTGCCATAACCACTTCATCTGATGTGATTTCATCCATTTCATAGCAGCTTTCCATCGCCGGTGCACAGCCGCTTGCTTTTGCAAGATCCACCTCTACTTCCGGATCCATCAGGGCACGAAGTACTTTTTCTACCGCATCCTTCTTATTTTCTGCGCATTTTTCAGCACATGAATTCCCTGCACTCCCATATATGGAGAAATCGGATTTCCGGTCTCGTCAATTACCGGCATTGCTGCCACGCCAACGTCCATTCCGCTTTCTCTTACGGTTGGCACCAGCCAAGGCCCTGCAATGGTAGAATGTGCCATACCTTCTTTAAACAGGGTATTTACCGTTGCATACTCCGTCTCTCCCGGCATCAAATCCACAAATTTCTTGTGATATTCCAGGGCTGCAATGGTTTCTTTGGAATCCAGCCCCGGTGTGCCATCGGCTGAGAGAATCGTACCGTTAAAGCCATTGATCCAGCCTGCTGCATAGTATGGCGTACTGTGCTGTTCCACAAAGCCATAATGTCCGCCGGCAGTGTTATCCTGCATATATTGATACAGTTCTTCCGTAGTCTGCGGCACTTCATCATCCTTCATATAAAGCCGGTTATACATGAATAACAAAGTCTCGTAATAGACAGGAAGCTGATAGATTTCTCCCTTGTAGGTTGCTGCCTCTAAGGTATTATCCATATATACATCCAGCTCCTCTTCCGGGATAATGTCTGTAATCGGTGCAAGAATGTCCATCTCTGCATATACTCCAATTTTATCATGGGCAAAGAAATACATATCCGGTGCTGCTTTCGGGTCACTTCCCACCATCTTAAGGCTTTCTGTCAAATCACTTTTCTTCTCCAGCACAACATGTACATCCGGTTCCAGTTCCTCCAGTTTCTTCTGAAGGACTTCCGCCACTGCATCTTCTTTATCATGCCAGATTGTTATGGTAGTCTTATCCGTCTCTGACACGCTGTTTCCACCACAGCCGCTTAACAATCCTGCTGCCATGGTAAGTGTAAGTGCCATTGACATCAATTTACTTCTAACTCTTCTTCTCACTTCTGTCCTCCTGTCTTTTACTTGTGACTTTTTCTTGTTTCTTATTTATTTAATCTTTATTTATTTTTTGCATTTTTCTTCGCTACAACTATTATAATCACAACTGCTGCCGCAATAACTACAATACCGATTACGATTGGAGCAGTATTGTTGCTTCCTGTTTCTGCTGTCTCTGCCGGAGCTTCGGTTGCCGGTTCTGCTGCCGCATCTACCTGTGGCTCTTCATAGCTTACTTCAAAGTTATCGGCATCTTTTACCACAAGCCAGATATCCTTTCCTGTATCCACAGAAATATCACTGGTCTGAACACTTCCTTCATTTCCATTGACAATAATGGAATTTACCCAGCCCGGTACTTCTTTTATGAGCCATCCATTTTCGCCTTCTTCTAAGGCTTCGCCCGGCCAGGATGCAAATGCATTGGTTCCATCCGGTGCCGACCATGCCCAAAGGCAAGGTGCATCCCAGTCAGACGGTGTGATTACATGTACGGTTATATTTGCCACCTCTGCTTTATCCGGGTCTGTATAACTAAAATCTGCTTTTCCGTCTGCATCTACTGTTACCCAGACTTCTGCGGCATCAATAGAAATGTCATCGGTCTGAACACTTCCTTCGTTGGCATTGACAATGATAGAATTTACCCAGATTGGAGCTTTGGCGGTATACCAGCCGTTGTCATCCTGCTTCATTTCCATGCCCGGCCATGCTTCAAATGCGTTAGTTCCATCCGGTGCTGACCATGCCCAGAGGCAAGGATTTTCCCAGCCTGCATCTACTTTTGCATGGATTGCAAATTTCTCCACATATTCCAGTGTCTCACCGGTGGTCTGCTTGTCATAGGTTACTTCTGCATTATCTGCATCTGTTACGGTAATCCAGCAGTCTTTTTTTCCATCCAGTACCTGCTCTGCAGTCTGGACATTTCCATCATTGGCATTTACAATCACATGATTTACCCAGGTTGGAACCCAGATGTAATACCAGCCTTCATTTGCGCTGTCTGCTTCCATCTCTTCGCCCGGCCACGCCTCAAATGCATTATTTCCATCATCATCCCATGCCCAGACACATGGATTTTCCCAGTCCTGCGGCACCTGTACATATACTGCTTTCTTTGCATCCGTTGCTTCGTCTGCTTTTATTGTCTGCGGTATCATGGCTATCGTCAATACTGCCATAAAGCAAAATGCAATTATTTTTTTCATCACTTTACTCATAAACATTCCTCCTATACATCCTTCATCAGTATCTTCCAAAACAATCTGCGCGCTTTTTGTTTGATAAGCTGATTATATTTCACCCGAAATTGTCGGTCAATTCCTATTTAGGTAATCGTTTTCCCTTATTTTATGGTGATTTTTACTAATTTGTTTTGGATTTTTTGTAGATGTTTCACAGTGATTTCTTATCAATGTGCATAAAGAGGAAATTTTTGTGAATTATTAACGAAACAGTTTCCCTGTTGTTTCCTTAGCAGATACCGGAAAATGCAAGAAATACGCTTTGCGAATTTCTCGCAAAAAAGGTATACCGGCAGCAGCCGATATACCTTTCTTATTTATAATAACTTATACCATACAATACCAGAAATTGCAGCGGATATGCCGCATAAAACAGCCATTTAAAACTTTTTCCACGCTTTCCATTACATGCAAGCATGATTGGCAACGCACCAATCATCATCCATTGATAAAATTCCGTAACCATGGATAATTCCGATGTTCCAAGCGGAATCCCCGTGCTCCAGCTTCCCACATATATGATATCCGCTAATTTATGATAGCCCCAGAAAGAAAATCGATTCATTATCCGATACAGGATATCTCCTTCGCACATCAACAGATATGTTCCGCAAAATAGAATATAATACAGTGTAAGCTTCCACCTGTCCTCTACTGCACAATACAGCCATACTCCCAGCACAATAAAGAACACGCCGCCTTCCGCATCCCAGATTCCACCCAGTAGTGGGAAAATATAATTTGTCCGTAAGACTGTTTGCAACAGCGCATTACCGCGCCATATGTAATCAAACGCCTCTGCCAGAATTGCAAGTCCCATCACCATAGCCTGCCAGAAGATATATATCCCAATGTATGTAAAAAACTTTTTCTTCTCTTTCCGGTTTTCCCATATACAGATAAGCACGCCGGCGCAAAACAGGGTTGTAAATATATTATGATTTTTCGGTTGATACGCCACATAGTCCAGTTTTCTCTGCAGCATACACATAATCTGATTAAAAAATACCATTCCGACATTTGCCAGATATAGACGCAGCAGATATTTCTTTCGATTTCTTGTATGTTGGAACCCCACCGCCAGTGCATAGAAAAACAGCGGTGCCGCTAATCTTCCCAGCCACCGAAACCATATAGGCGAGTCCGGAAAGAACTCGCCTATATGGTCCATCAGCATCAAGATTAATGCTATGATTTTGATTGTGAATATGTTCATTTTTCATCCTCTGATATACCGATTTTACCGTCGATATAAATATTGCTCATGCCTCTCGTGCTTTTCTCCCGTATTTTTTGCTCATTCTTATATCTCGAAATAACTTTCTCCCTTTACTGCTAATAGGCAACTGTACTGCTATATGTTGTTATTGTTTCACCATTCACAGTATAAACTGCACGTACACGATAATTTCCTCTTGTGCCAGCGACGTAATTCTTAGTCAAATCCAAATTATAGCCCGTTGTAGAATCGAACCAGCTTGTTACATCCGACCATCTTGTACCTGACTGTCTCTGCAATGTCATAGTAATAGATATGGATGCCTTTATCTTTGCACTTACATTGGCTTTTGCAGTAAAGGTAGAGCCATTTCTAATCATATTCGTATAGTAAGATCCAATATTTGCATATCTTGCTTCTACTATTTTATCTACACAGCTATCTACACTCGCTCCATATACCACTTTACTACCACCAGTCATACATACACAAAGACACAATGCACAAAACATACCCAGGATTTTCTTTTTTAGCGCTTTTTCTTTCATTACAAAACCTCCTTTCCACCTGTTCTACTTATGTAACAACTGAAAAAGAGGTTTTATGACAATTTTTCCAATTTTTTAATTTTATTTTATTGCAAATACTACTTTACTGTTTCTGCTATCTTAACTAACTCTTCCTTTGTGAAATTTCCAACAATGATATAAAGGTACCTCCCATCTTCCCAAACTAGATTTCCTTTTTCTTCATCCAAGGCATTATCTGGAATAAAGTATCCTTCGCTATTCTTAATCATAACTTTCTGCTGTTCATTTCCGCTCGAACTAATGCCAAGATTATCCACTGTATCATTACACATCTGCTGATATAGCATACTTTTTCCATTTCTATTTACATATGTTTTTTGATATAAATGAAAATCTTCATAATACTCTTCTTGTTCTAACGTATACCCTTCCGGCACCCACTGCGGTTTCTTGCAGACAAATTCGAAATCTTCCTCTGAATCCGGTTCAGCACCAATCTCCATTGTGTTCTTCTCATTGCCCTCTATTGCCACCATTTCCAGATTCTCCGGTTCGCCCAGATTCAGTTGCACATGGTCGGTATAGCCGGTCAGAATATATTTTCCGAGCAGGCTCTGGAAAAAGCTTCTGCCCGTTACGGTTGTTCCAAGAAGTAATACCAGCACTGCCACAACCACAATGACGCGACGTCTGCCATGCACCGGATAAAGTGCCGGTATCGTATGTTTTCCCATGCCCGGTTGCAGCAGCTCTTTTATTTTCTTTCGGAATGTCCTTGAAAAGTGATGCTTTGGTGCAACCATTGCGCATTCGTAATCTGCCTCACACGCCGATGCAATGGCATCCTTCAGTTCCTGTTCTGTCATAATGAATTCCCCTTCTCTAACTTTTCCTGCAGCTTCTTCCTTGCCCTGCTGGAAATGTGTCTTGCATTGTCAACTGTTGTATCAAGAGCAGTTGCAATTTCTTCATAGCTCAATTCATTATAATATCGTAAATATAATACGTCCTTATATGGATATTTCATTCTGCCGATAAGTTCTGACATGCTGCTGCCATCCGGAAGTTCAAAGAATTCTCCGTCTCCCTGAGACTCCTGCAGCAGATTTTCAATCGTATCCTCGTCCATCTTGCTTTCGCGGTTCCGCCTACGATATACATTAATTGCTCTGCTCCTAACTATAGTAACAATATAATTCCACGCTTTATGACAGTTTTCACGAGAAATTTTATCTAAATTATTTATAATTGCAATATAGCTTTCCTGCACAGCATCTTCCGCATCTGCAGAATTCTTTAAAATTCCATATGCCACATGGTACATTGCAGAGTCAAACTGCTCACTCAACTTCCTGCAAAATTCCCTGTCCTCTTCATTTTCGATTAGTTCAAGTAACTGAAACATAACACGCTCCCATTTCCTCTGCTGTACTTTTTCCGACGCTTATGCCGTTTTCTTTGTTAAAAGTTCATGCATGATTACCATTACAACCAGTATTGCAAATAAATAGCACGGCAGCAGTGCCACAGAAATCCTGCTGGCAAGCACGCCAAACAGCGGCGGCATCGCCAATATTCCAATATAGGCAAATGCCATCTGCACACCAATGATTGCCTGGGATTTGTCTGCGCCAAAATGTGCTGGTGTGGAATGAATGACACAAGGATAAATCGGCGCACAGCCCAGTCCTATGAGAATCAGACCTGCCAGTGCCAATACATTGCTTCCCGGAAGCACCATTGCCATTATTCCAAGGACAATAATACTCTGTCCCAGCCGCACCATCTGTGTATCATTTAATTTCATTGTGATAAAGCCACTTATGGCGCGCCCAACCGTTATTCCAATATAAAAGAGACTTGCAAAGATTGCTGCTGTTTCGCTTGACACACCTTTATGTAAAGTCAGATAACTGCTTGCCCATAATCCGGCGGTCTGCTCCAGTGCGCAGTAACAGAAGAAGCAAAGCATCACTTCTTTGGCTCCTGCAATTTTTAAGATTTCACGGAGTGACAAAGCCCTTTCTGCTGTTGTGTCAGCTTTTTCTGATACATTCTCCAGTAACTGTTCCATTTCTGCATTCTGCAAATTTTCGGTCGTACTTTTCCGCCCTTTCCACAATGGAAGACTGAAAACAAGCACTGCAGTCAACACAACCTGAATGATTCCAATATATCGATAGCCCATATTCCAGCCCTGCCCCATGGAAAGTGCGATTCCCATGATGTAAGGACCTGCCGTTGCTCCAACACCCCACATACAATGGAGCCAGCTCATATGGCGGCTTTCATAATGTAATGCCACATAATTGTTTAAAGACGCATCTACACTTCCTGCACCAAGACCATAGGGAATTGCCCACAGACACAATGCCCAGAAGGAGTGGGAAAAAGAGAATCCAAACAAAGCCACCGCCGTTGCAGCTACGCTGATTGCAGTTACTTTTCCGGTTCCAAGCTTCTTCGTAAGTCTGTCACTTTGCAGGCTGGATACAATTGTTCCGGCGGATATAATCATGGAAATAATTCCCGCATAGGAAATCGGCACGCCAAACTGCTGATACATGGTCGGCCAGGCGGAACCAAGAAGGGAATCCGGCAGTCCCAGACTGATAAATGCAAGATAAATAATTGCCAGTAATAATTGTGTCATGCTTGCTGTTCCTCCTTGCAGATATTCACCCATTCCTGATATCCGGAACACTGTTCCAATTCCGGGATTGTCAGCTCAATGGCGCTGTTTCCACTGCCACATGCTGGAAATACTGTTTCAAATTTTTTCAGGCTTTCATCAAGATATACTTTTATACCATCATTGATTCCAAAAGGGCAGACTCCGCCAACGGCATGTCCGATATAGTCTTCCACCGCCGCTGCCGGAATCATTTTTGCTTTGGTTCCGAAGGTTGTCTTATATTTGTGGTTGTCGATTCTGGCATCTCCCGCAGTTACAATCAGAATCGGCTGTTCTCCCATCAGGAAAGAAAGCGTCTTTGCAATACGCTCCGGCTCACAATGAAGTGCTTCTGCTGCCAGTTCCACTGTCGCACTGGATTCTGCCAGCTCCATAATCCGCTCCTCCATTCCAAATTCTTTTAAATATGCTCGCGCGCGTTCGATTGACATAGTTACGCTTCCTTTCATCATTTCTAATAGCTGATTTTATCAAGAATTCCAGACAGATATGCAATGACAACACCATAGTTGCTCATTGGAACTTTCTGTTCTTTTGCACGTTCAATTCTCGTCATGACATATTTTTTATTAAACATACAGGCTCCGCACTGAATTATTAAATCATAATTAGATAAGTCTTTTGGGAAATCTGTTCCGCTGACGATATCCACTGTCAGTCCTGCTCCGATACGTTTTCTCAGCATATTCGGAATTTTCTCCCTGCCGATATCCTCTTTCAGTGGTGCATGGGTGCAGCATTCTGCAATCAGTACCTTTGATTCTTCCGTAAGACTGCTAATGGCTGCTGCGCTCTCTTTGTAGTAAGCGAAATCTCCCTTGTACTCTGCAAACAATACGGAAAATGAGGTCAGAAGACTTTCCTGCGGCTTCTTATCATATACTGTGCGGAAAACCTGGGAGTCAGTAATAATAAGCTTCGGTGGTCGCGCCAGCGCCGCCAGCGTATCCTCTAACTTATCCGTTGTGCAGCTCATTACCAGACATTTATGATCCAGCAAATCACGGATGGTCTGTACCTGTGGCAGAATCAGTCTGCCCTTTGGTGCCTGGATATCCTGCGGCATAACAAGAAGGATCAAATCTCCTTCTTCTACCAGTGCTCCGGTTATGGTTTCTTCACCATAATCATCCGGCACAAGTCTTATTAATTCTTCTTTAAATTTTTCTATATCTTCCTTGCTTTTCGAGCTGATAACAAGAATTTCCTGTTTTGTCTCTTCCTTAAGCTGTGCAGCTATAGCATCTGAACCGGTCAGAGTATCCGCCTTGCTCAATACACACAAAATCGGCGTATGTTTCTCTTTAAAATAACGGAACCATTCTAACTCTGCGCTATATTCTTCTCCTGAAAACAGCAATACTGCAATATCCGTTTTTTCTGCAGCTTTTTCCGTCTTCTCCACACGCATTTTTCCTAACTCACCCACATCATCAACCCCGGCTGTATCAATAAATACGCAGGGGCCGATGCCATGTACCTCCATCGCTTTGTAGACGGGATCCGTTGTCGTTCCCGCCACATCCGATACAATTGCTACCTGTTGTCCGGTAAATGCATTAATCAGAGAAGATTTTCCGCTGTTTCTTTTGCCATAAAAACCGATATGTATCCGGTTTGCACTTGGTGTTTCATTCAATGACATCGCTAAAGACCTCCTAGAATCTGAAATCGCGCTGTCCTTCCTCAATTTCTTTCAGATGACGTTTTGCAATTTCTCTTGTTTTTTCATTTGGTACTTTCTCTATCTCCTTAGCAATCAACGCTTCTCCGATTTTTCTGGTATCTTCAGAAGCATAATCAATCAAATATTCCTTCAATGTCATCAGCGCATTCGGATGACAGCAATTTAAAATCTGCTGGTTCTTACAAAGACTCATAAAACGGTCTCCTGTTCTGCCTTCCCGGTAACATGCCGTACAGAAACTTGGAATGTAACCCATATCCATCAGCCAGTGTACTACCTCATCCAGAGTTCTGGTATCGCTGACATCAAACTGCTCGGAACGCTCGTCTTCCGGCTCCGGATGATCATAGCCACCTACGGAAGTCTTGGAACCACCACTAATCTGGGATACGCCAAGGCGGATAACTTTCTCACGTACCGCCTGGCTCTCTCTGGTAGAAATAATCATTCCGGTATATGGAACTGCCACACGGATACATGCACAGATTTTTGCAAAAATATCATCACTGATTCCGTTATCGAATACATCCGGGTCAATGTCATCTGCACGTTTGATTCGTGGCACGCTGATGGTATGTGGTCCTACTCCATGCACTGCCTCCAAATGTTCTGCATGCATCAGAAGTCCTGCAAATTCATATTTATAAAGTTCCAGTCCAAAAAGTACACCTAAGCCAACATCATCGATGCCACCTTCCATGGCACGGTCCATGGCCTCGGTATGATATGCATAATCATGCTTTGGTCCGGTTGGATGTAATTTTTCATAGCTTTCTTTATGATAAGTTTCCTGAAAAAGGATATAAGTTCCGATTCCGGCCTCTTTTAATTTCCGGTAATTTTCTACGGTTGTTGCAGCAATATTTACATTAACACGACGAATTGCGCCGTTTTTGTGCTTAATGCTGTAAATGGTCTTAATACACTCTAAGATATATTCGATTGGATTATTCACCGGGTCTTCGCCTGCTTCAATTGCCAGACGCTTGTGTCCCATATCCTGTAATGCCGTTACTTCCTGACGCACTTCATCCTGTGTCAGCTTCTTACGGGCAATATGCTTATTTTTTCCATGGTACGGGCAATACACACATCCATTGATACAGTAGTTGGACAGATACAATGGTGCAAACATTACAATACGATTTCCATAGAAATCTTTTTTAATCTGTTCTGCAAGGTCATATACTTCCTGGATTTTCTCTTCGTTCTCGCAGGCCAGCAATACTGATGCTTCTCTGTGAGTAAGCCCTTTCCGTAATTTTGCCTTTGCAATGATTTCGTCAATAAGGGCAAGATTGTCCTTATTTGCCTCGGCATATGCCAGAGTCTCTTCAATCTCTTCGTGGCAGATAAATTCTTCTGCCTTTAATGATGCTTTGTTATACATAATGTTTCCTTTCTTCCGGGTCAGAAGCTCTTTCCCGTTGGTTATTATATGGTGATTTAAGAAATACCTTTTGTATTCCTTTATTTATATAAATGGTGAATCTCCTCTTGAGACCACCAGTTTATATCCAATGGATTCCATACGGTTGCCAAGACATCCACGGCATTCCGCTGCCTCTTCCCCGGTACAGATTTTATTATCGTAAAGGGCGTACTTCTTCCGCACCTTTACCGGTGACAGATTCGGCATTACCACATTTCCTCCAGCCAGGATGCCAAGCTCCCTGCCCCTTGAATGGATGGTTCCCAATGCTGTAGTTGCCGGAAGCAGTACCTTCGGCAGCATCAGGCGGGTAATTGCCAGTAAAAACAATGTCATCTCAAGGCTTCCCTGCTCCATCTCTCCAAATGGTGTATCCTTTTGTGGAATAAACGGGCCGATTCCTACCATATGCGGATTGAATGCTTTCATAAAGACAAGGTCTTCCACCAGATTGTCTATGGTCTGATATGGGGAGCCAACCATAATGCCACATCCTACCTGATAACCGATTTCTTTTAAAGCATACAGGCACTGTTTCCGATTTGCAAGAGACATTTCTGCCGGATGAAGCTTCCCATAATGGGCTTCATTCGCGGTCTCATGACGCAATAAATAGCGGTCTGCTCCTGCCGTATAAAGTCTTTCATAGCTCTCCCGGCTCCGTTCTCCTAAGGACAGTGTAATGGCACAGTCCGGGTAAGCAGCTTTTATCTTATGAAGTAAATCTTCCAGTAAATCATCTGTGTAGTAGCCGTCTTCGCCACCCTGCAGGACAAAGGTACGAAACCCTAATGCATAACCATTTTTACAGCAGGATAGGATTTCTTCTTCACTCAGGCGGTAACGTTCTGCATTCTGATTGCTTCTTCGGATGCCGCAATAGATGCAGTCATTCTTACAGTAATTGGATATTTCAATCAGTCCTCTGGTATAAACTTCATTTCCAAAGGTCTCTTTCTGTCTTTTTCTCGCCAGTTCAAAGCCGTACTCTGCAATTTCTTTATCGGTATGCAGTTCTAATAATTCTTTATATTCTGCCTCTGTAAGCTGAGTATCCTGATACAGCTTATTAAACAACTCTTTTCCTCTATTCTTCATGTCTGGTCACCACACTGGAATATGCTGTTTTTACACTTATTCCCGGTAATTTTCCGATTTTACCGGTCAGTGCACTGATGGTATCCTGCGGCGCATCGATTGCTATACTTACGATATTTATGCCTCTCTCCCGGTATGGAATTCCCATTCTTCCGATAATATAAGCTGCATATTCATGTAAAATTTCATTTAATGCTCCGACTGATTCGTCCTTTTCTATTACAATGCCGATTACAGCCACTCTGGTATCTGCTGCCATATCTTCGTTCCTCTTGTTTCTCTGAATCAATACAATTTCAACGCTTATTTTACGTTTTTAGTATAAGAGATTTATTTTTGGATTACAATTGTTAAGCCCTGGTTTTATGCGTATTTATTGTATTTTTTTACATACTTATAGTCATCAGGCAATACATAGCCATCTTTCGCCTTATAAAGTCGAAAAATCAAGAGACGGAATAAAACTATTCCATCCCTTGATTTATATTATTCTCACAATATTTTTTATTCTTTCCAATCTGCACAGCCCATGTAGTAATTGTAATACACTCGCAAATCTTCTTTTTCAGATTTATCAGTATAATCCTTGTATATACACTTACTTTCCGAATGCATACTAGAACTCTCCAATTTATTTTCTAAATCCCAATTATATATGCTTGCTTCATTCCCACCCAAGACACCTGCTTCATTTATACTCTGTAATTTAGGCAATGCACTACCATGAGTTGTACTCTTATTTCCAGCATATCCAAATTTTTGTTTTACTGCTATACTTCGTCTATAATAATAATCGTAATTATAAAATTTATGATGAGGATTTCCAAACTTGGTTTCTGTAATGGCTGCATACTGCATGTCATATCCTCCACCATTTACATAAATTTGCGCATAATAGATACCCCTATTAGCATTATGATTTCGAATATCTACATGTACGATAAATGTATCTCCATCAACTCTAGTAGCTTCATACCATGCTATATCTGACTGATCTGCTTTTGTCCATACCGGAGTTATAATGGATGTCACAAAACTTGGCACTTGGTCAATCAAAATGTCAAACGTTCCTGTCACGATATCTTTATTCTGAATTAATACATTAAAGGATATCTGTGGGCGTACAATTTCAAAAGTTGTTGTAACGGCACCCTTATAGTCACCTATACCAGTAATCGTTACATATGCTGTTCCAACTGCCATATTATTACGATAAGATAGTTTATAGTCTACATTTTCCTCTAACTTCTTTCTGCCATCCTTTACAACAACTGGTGGTGTCTGTAGATTTCCATTGTAATTTAAGGATGCAACCGTAAGAACCGTACAGTTGTCAATGCTCTTTTCTTTAATTGCAAACGTTACAACTTTCTCACCAGAATATACTCCCATACCGGAAATGATTACCCTGGCAGTTCCCACATTTCTATTGTTACTGTAGCTTACCGTATAATCAACATCTTCTGTTAATACCTTGCTTCCCATCTTAACGACCGGAACCGGCTTATAAGTCTGTCCGGTATACTGCTCTGAAGCAGGGATTCCGGTAACTGTTGCTTTGGATAAGCTGTTGCTGATTTTGAATTTCTTAACAATTGTTCCGGTATAATACTGGGTCAGCGGACGTACAGTAATGGATGCATCGCCTGCCAGCTCATTATTTGCATACGTTGTTTCATAATCTTCATTCAGCGTTAAGGTATTGCCACCACATGCCACATGGATAGACGGACATATCGGGCTTCCGGTATAAAGCTGTTCCGGAACACTGTCAATAATTGCATCCTCAAGGCTTGCCACAATATTGAAGTAAACGCGCTTGGTCTCATCATAGTTGCCAAGTCCTTTAATTACTACCCATGACTCTCCTGCCCTTAAGTTGTTGCCATTGACAACCTGATAATCCTTCCCTTCTACCAAAAGCTTTCCGTTGTCATAAATCGTCAGTGCCGGGCGGATGTAATTGCCGGTATACTTCTGATCTGGGATTGCTTCTGCCACAGCATTTCCAATATCATGCTTGGTAATCTTATAGTATACCGTAATGCTATCTTTGTAGTTACCGCTTTCGGTTGCAGTTACCGTTGCACTTGCAGTTCCAATTGCAGTGTTGTTCTCATAAGTTACTTCATACTGGGAAGAATCAATGGTTAATCCGGTAGAAGTATCTTTTAAAGTAAGTACCGGTTTAATCTCGCTTCCGGTATAATCTACGTTATCGGTTCCGGTAATCTCAATATCTGCAGAAGTAAGTGACTTTCTTGCAATCTGATATGGATATACAGCTGTTCCTACATATCCGGTCTGGTCATTTTCCGTACCAACGATTCCAACATATACTGTTCCAGCATGAATCAGGTCAATGGCACTTGCTTCCGTCGTACAATCTTTATCAATATAGTATTTTACGATGTAATCTTCGTTTTCTGTCAGATAGCTTCCGGTCTTATTGAACTTCACCTGAATGTTCTTCGGTTTGGTATCAAGACCGTTATATACAGTATCGGAAATTCCGGTTACCGTTAAAGTATCATTGGAAAGTAAGGTACCTATGGTAAACTTCTCAATTCGTGTTCCACTGTAATTACCCTGTCCGGTTACTTTAATCCACGCAGTTCCCACCTGACTGTTATTGGTAGAATATTCATAAGTAAAGTCTGTTCCATTTATCAGTGCTACAATTCCATTTTCCGAATTATCTTTCAGGCTGATATTCGGTGTATAAGTAGTACCCTGAATATAAGGATAGTTCCGGTTTGCCGGGTCAAATCCTGTATCAGAAGCATCGGATAACGCCGCACTGATATTTTCAGAAGAAAGATCCCTTGCCAGAATAGAGAACGGAATCGTCTTGCTTCCGGTATAGTTGGTGGTATCCTTCGGAGTAATCTGGACAAACGGTCCTGAAGTTCCATTTGCATCTTTTACAGCTTCATTGTTAAAGTAAGCTGCCACATAATCCACATTGCGAACCAGTGGTTCGGCACTGGTGGATGTCATATAAACATTTAATTCCGGTTCATACTTGGTTTTTAACGGTACATACTGTGGATCTTCTATTTTAGAGTATACTAAATCTTCAACATTTTTCTTTAAAATGTTAAACTCTACCGTTGCAGTTCCGGTACAGCTTGCCACACCGTGGATTGCTGCATATGGCGCATTTGCCCCGCCGGCGTTCGCTGCATTGATATTATTGCGATACTCATCCACCACATAATCCGTGTCTAACGTAAGGGTCTGTTCTTTGTTATTTTCATCATTAAATGTTAATTTAATTTCAGGTTCCTGTGCCTCACCATTGTAGGTTACGTCAGCAATTGTCTTGCTTACCGTAGACAAATCACGTTTTGTAATGGTAAATGTCTTAGTCAGTGTTCCCTTGTAATTGCCCTTACCGATTACAGTAATGGTCTCGGTTGCACCTGCCGGTGCACTGGATGGATTATCTGCATCCGTCTGGTAATACACGCTATAGTTTGCCGGGTCAATTACTTCTGAACCGCCAATCTTCTTAATGACCAGAGAATCCGGTTTAATCAGCTTACCGGTATAAACATAGCTGTCCGCAATTCCGGTAATCTCATAATCTTCCATATGAATGGAATCAATGGTAAATGCTTTCGCCTTGGTGCTTCCCATCAGTTTACCGTTTGCTGTTGCCTGAATGACTACACATGGTCCGTTCTCGCCATTTGCTGCTGCAACTGCAGTATTCTTACGATAAGTTACCGTATAATCTTTTCCTTCTTCCAAGGTATCAAAGGTAGAACCGGTTAATGCATATTTCACAACCGGAACCGGTCTGATTTCCTGTCCGGTATAGGAGAATACATCTCCACCTAAGTCAATACTTAAATCATCACTGCCCAGGTCGTATTTAATCGCAAACTTCGCCGATTTCTCACCACTGAAATAAGTTCCGGTTCCCTCAATCGTTACGGTCGGGTCAGTCAGTGAAACCGATTTACCATTTACAATGCTCTTAATGTTGTAGTCTGTTCCAAGTGCCAAAGTTTTGCCATCACATACCACAGTCATATTTTCAATTGGCTGTGTGGTTGTATTGTATTCGCTTCCAGTATATTTCTGTGCCGGAATCGTAATCTCAGCATCTTCAATTTTACCGGTAATTGCAAAATTCGCAACATAGCTGCCTACCCAGTGATTCTTCTCAATTCCGGTAATGAGTACACTGGCCTGCCCTGGAACAGTATTATTTCTATAAGACACGCTGTAATGTGTTCCCTCTATCAGACGTTCCTGGGTATCGCTGCCTTTTACATACACGGTAACGGTAGGTTTCATTCCGCCGGATGCTGCCTGTGCCTTATCATACTCAATGGTATCATAGCTTAACTTCACTTCAATCTGGTCAGCAGAATTATTCATATCTCCATCATAGTAGAAGTAACTATTCTTGGTTCCCTTAAAGTTACCGGTTCCTTCAATGGTAATATCCTGCTGTCCTACTTTAAATTTATCTACCTGGGTCGGAGTATAGGTATAATCTACGCCAGGCTGCAGTGTATATGAATATTCTCCAATTCCGGACTCATTCGGAAAACTCTGTGTTACTGTGAAATCCGGAATATTCTTTTTAAAAATGTAACTCATTCCCTGCAAAGATACGCCTACACCATCAATACTCTTCCGCTGAATAATAAACTGATTAGAGCCTGCAATCTTATCTGCAGTATAATCTGCACTTTCCAGCACACCGGTGTAATTTCCGATACCCTGGATTCTTACATAAGTTGTTCCTGCATTGGTCTTCTCGGCTGCTGTTGCAACATTCTGGAAATCTGCATCAGAATATACCTCAAACTGGTAATCCTTATTTGTAGATAATATGCTGGAAGAATCTCCATAGCTTACTTTTACGGAAGGAGTCAGTACTTTATTTGCATAAACCGGACTATTTACATCTACCCGGAGTTTGCTTAATTCGTTGATATCCTTCTGATTAATGGTATAGCTTACGGTTGTTGTTCCTGTATAGTTGCTGTTTTCTGCCGCCTTTAAGGTCAGAGTTGCAATTCCCGCATTGATTGCATTTTCACTGCTTTCAATACTGTATTCCTTATCGGTCAGAATATAGCCATTGGTGGTAGGGTACTGTAATACAACACCATCTCCGTCTGCGGTAGTAGAAATTACAACTTTCTGTTCAATTCCATTATATGTATAAGTTCCATTTACTCTTGCATTCAGTTCTGCAATATCTTTCTTCTCAATAACAGCATATCCGGAAATCTCTCCGTAATAGCCTCCTCTTCCTGATACAGCAAAATAAACAGTTCCCGCATTGATAAATGCTTCATTTGTCTCAGAGCTTACAACATTCTGATGTGCTGCATCACTATAGAAGGAAATGCTATAGGATGACGGATCCGGAATCGCATCCATCATCTTTGTCTCAATTGCCTGAATCATCTCATTCTTATGGGAATTCCGGTTATAGGTTCCACCAGATATATTAAATGCCTGTACGGTTGTAGCAATATTTGCTCCGATAAAGTAGAAGGTCACTGCCATTCCTGTATAATTTCTGCCATCTACTGCTTTGATTCTGACATATACTTTTCCGGAATTCTTATGTTCTGAAACAGTTGTACATAATTCATCTTCATAATAACCTTCGATTTCATAATCGACACTCTCTGTCAAAGTGCGATTACCATCCATTACTGCTAAGGTTGTAGCTTCCGGATTGCCTGTATAACCGCAGTTACTTGCCATTATAGTTAATGAACTCATGCTCTTCGGAGTAATCTTATAGGAAGTACGGATACTTCCATCTAAATTAGCATAGGTTCCAAGACCGCTGATTAATACATAATAAGTACCTGCGTCCACCGGCTCTGTAATGACATTCTTGTAAGCAGAATCCGTAAAATAAGTAACCTTAAAGTCTTCACCCTGTACCAGGCCTTTGGCACCGTTATTATCAGTAATACGGATTGCCGGTACCTGCATGCTGCCATTGTATTCAAAGGTAACCTGTGTCGGATCATAGTTTGCAGAACCTGTAACGATATTACACTCGCATTCATTTAACTTTCTTGGCACAATACTGAAAGTTCCACGGTTCACGCCACCCTCTGCCAGTGCATAATCTCCAGTCAGTCTGATATAAGCCTTTGCATTGTTGGTTCCAATTTCGATGTTATCTTCACAGGAAACCACTTCTACATACTGGCTGTCCAATGTGACATTTTTACTACCTTCGGTATAATAAACGGTAATATTTGCAGGATCCGGCACAACAGCACTACCGGTATAAGTCTGGTCTGTAATTACAATATCTGTCGGGCTGATGTTCTTTGGCTTAATCATATAAGTATATACTCTTTCGCCTCCGGCATAATTACTGCCATCCAAACCGGTTATCTTAAGATAATAGGTTGCTGCATGAATCAGTTCCTGTACGCCCGTAGTCTCTTCCTTATCGTCTGCCGGCTCGGTACATTCCGGGTCACGATAAACAGCATAGTCAAAATCCGTTCCTTTTTTCAAGGCATTCCCCTCATCATCGGTTGCTGTCAGGGATAATACCTTGCTCTTGCCGTCAAAGAAACTGGAATAACTGGTATCTTTATTAATGACACCTGCTTCTGTTCCGTTGATTGCCAGCTTAAAGCTACATTTATCTAAAGATTTTGCTACAATATCAAAACAAATCGGCTCTGCCTTGGTTCCAAGGTCTCCTTCGTAGTAACCCAGTCCGGTTACCTTCACATAATATCTTCCGATGGAAGTCGGTTCAGATACTGCCTGGGTATATTCTGCATCTTTATAATAAGTAATCTTATATCTGGAATCACTGATGACATCACCGGATGTATTGGAAACTGTGATATTTGGTACGTTTTTCTTACCGTTATATTCCAGTTCCTCTTTATCCAGGACTGCCTTGCCCAGTTTGTCATAGATTTCAAAGTTAATAAATGCATTACCACTTAAATTACCAGTTCCTGTAATAATCAGGTTATTGGTTCCCGTCTGTCCTGCAGTAGTTTCATTTCGGTATGCCACGTTGTAGTTGCCAGCAGGAATCTCCACGCCATTCAACTTCACTACTACCTCATTGGTCATATCCGGTTTACTATTCTTTACATAATAATATTTATCACTCTTTAAGGAAACACTGATGCCTGCTGCACTTAAATCCGCTTTACCGATTAAGAAGGTAAAGGTCTTGCTGCCCCGGTACAGGGAAGAGGAGTTTGCTGTTACTGTCATCTTCGCTGTTCCGGCATTCGTATTGTCTGCCCAGCTGGTAGTATAGTCAGACGACTGGATTCCTGCGGAGTTCTGGCTGTCAACCAGTGTAAATTCCGGTTTCTGCGCAGTTCCTGTATAAGTAGAATCACTCAGTCCATTTGAAACAGTTACAGAATCTGCCCCAATATTATAATAAATATTGTAACGGTTTTCTGCTACTGTTCCTGAAAAAGTATAATTACTGCTGCTCTTTAATACAATCTTAAAGGAATGTGTTCCAACAGAAGTATTGCTTCCTGCAGTATATTCTACGTTGTAATCATCAGAAGAAAGGTTCACCATGGTAGATGTACCGCTTACAATACCATACACACCGGTAATCGTCGGCAATACATCACTTCCGGTATAATAAACATATCCGTCTTCACCGGTTCCTTCCACTCCTTTATAATTAACACCGATATAGCTTAACTTCTGCTGTGCAATCGTAAAGCTCTTGGTGGTCTGCCATCTGTGGCTGTCTCCGATACCAACGATATCAATATATGCTGTTCCTGCGCTGGTATTATTACGGTAATAAACGGAATAATCCTCTTTTTCCTTTAATGTCACTCCGTCAATCTGAACTGCAACCGCCGGTTTGACCTCCTGTCCGGTATAGGTATAAGTATCATTTCCCGTTGCAGTCGCTCCATTTGCATCTGCTCCTAATGTAATGCTTCCATTGCCTGGAAATGCATCCGCTGCTTCTGCCGGCATCGCCGGAAGCACACCTGCAATCATACAGATACTTAAAACTAATACCAATATTCTTTTTCCAACATCCTTGTACTTACGCATAGAACCTCTCCTTGTTACTTCTTGTTTCCTCATCATTTTTCGCTTTATTCTTACTATATTCTTTTTGCTTTTCAGATTCAAGGGAAACCTTTTTCCGAAAAAGCACAGAATAATACACTTCTAGTTTTTTTATCGACCGGAAGTTACTTTTTCTTTACATTTATCCACAGATTTTTCCATAAAATCTGCATTAAAAAATATACTTGACATTTTAAGCTGCCACTGTTACCATTACAAACTGAAAACAAAATATCACTTTGCTAGGGGCGCCTTTGGCTGAGAAACGCATCTGCGTTGACCCTTATTACTTGAACCGGATAATACCGGCGTAAGGAAGCACATATACAACCTCCTGGCAGAGTATCATCTTTAAGGAGGATTTTTTATGTCATTTTTTGCAACATACGACGGCTCATCTTACCAGCTTACCACCGCAGGTTTTACAGCCCTCGTTATCATCATGCTTGCCATTCTTCTGATTGGCTGCGCCATCTTCGGAGGTAAAAAGAAATTCAGTGCAAAGCAGCTTGCTTTTTCAGCAATGGCAATCGCACTGGCTATGGTAACTTCCATGATTAAACTTTTTGACATGCCAATGGGCGGTTCCGTTACTTTACTGAGCATGTTATTCATCGTTCTGATTGGTTACTGGTACGGTCTGGGTGCCGGCTTAACCGCAGCTTTTGCTTACGGAATTCTGCAGTTAGTCGTTGACCCTTACATCATCAGTGTTCCACAGATGTTAGTGGACTACCTCTTCGCCTTTGGTGCATTAGGACTTTCCGGACTTTTCAGCAAATCCAAACATGGACTTATCAAAGGTTATATCGCTGGTGTATTAGGCCGATACTTCTTCGCATTCCTTTCCGGCTGGATTTTCTTCGGCATGTATGCTCCGGAAGAATTCCCGAATGCAGTGGTATACTCTCTTGCTTACAACGGTGCATACCTTGGTGCAGAAGCACTTATTACATTAATCATTATCTGTCTGCCACCAGTCCAGAAGGCATTGAATGCCGTTAAGGATATGGCAAATTCATAATATGGTTCTGTCCAAAAAGAGCGTCTTTCCTAATTAGGAAAGAACGCTCTTTTTGATTACGCGAGTAGCGAGAAAAATCGCATGCTTGCATGCAGATTTGACGAGCACCGCGATAACTCGAGAAACTCGCAAAGCGTGTTTCTCGTAGTTGCATTTCTGTATTTTCTTAATTTGTCATTCATTACATCTGAATCCATCCAAAAGCATTTGCTATGGAACTGATTAAAATAATCGCTGCAAAGATCGGACAAAGGTATTTTATCATCACCGTAAATATCTTTTTCCTGCGGAACGGGTTGCCGCCCCGGGTTACTTCTTCTTCAATCCGCTGCACTCCCACCACTCTTGATACCAGAAGGCAGGTTGCAATAGCTGCAATCGGCATCATCACGGAGTTCGTCAGGAAATCAAAGAAATCAAGAATCTGCATTCCGATAATTTTTACATTCGCCAATGGTCCATATCCCAGTGTAGAAAGACTTCCCAAAAGAAGCATTACAATACCGACAATTACCGTTGCTTTCCGTCTTTCCCAGCCCAGTTCATCTTCAAAAGTCGATACTGCACTTTCCGTTAATGCAATAGAACTTGTTATTGCTGCAAACAGCACCAGTACAAAAAACAAAATTCCGACTCCGGTTCCAAGTCCCATGCTGTCAAATACTTTTGGAATCGTAATAAACATCAATGATGGACCCGCCTGCAGGGTTTCCGGATTTCCACCGGAAAATGCAAAGACTGCCGGAATAATCATCAGCCCTGCCATCATGGCAATCGCTGTATCGAAGATTTCCACGTTCTTCGTGGACTCCTCAATAGAAACTTCCTTCTTCATATAAGAACCAAAAGTAACGAGAATTCCCATGGCAATGGACAGGGAATAAAACATCTGTCCCATGGCTGTTACTACCGTCATCCAGGAAAAATTTTCAAAATTTGGAATCAGAAAATATTTAACTCCTTTTAATGCTCCCGGTCTGCTTACGGAATAAACCGTTATTAATATAGAAAGAACAACCAGCACCGGCATCATAAATCTGGATACCCGTTCAATACCATTCCGGACGCCGGCAAAGATAATCCCCAACGTAAATACTGCAAAAAAAGCAAAGCAGATTTCTGTGGAAAGTCCGCTGGAAATGAAATCAGAAAAATATCCATCCGATGCAAGCTTACTGCCATTTCCCCTGATATATTCCACCAGATATTTCATTACCCAGCCGCCAATTACAGAATAATATGGCACGATTAAAACCGGAATAATCGCATTTATCCAGCCACCGAAAGAGAGCCAGCGGGATTTTCCAAAGGTATGATATGCTCCCACCGGGCTCTTCTTCGTCATTCTTCCGATAGAAGTCTCCGCCATAATCATCGTATATCCAAAAGTCAGTGCAAGTATAATATAAATCAGCAGAAAGATTCCTCCCCCATACTTTGCCGCAAGATATGGGAATCTCCATATGTTTCCCAGTCCCACAGAAGCGCCTGCTGCTGATAATACAAACCCTATCTTCCCCGAAAATGTACTTCTTTTCTCATTCTGTGTCTTCATTTTGTTTTTTCTCCTAAACTCATAATTTCCATGACGCAAAGTTATAGAAATCATAACACAGTCTCATAGTTCCTGCAATATTCTTTCCTTTTTATCATGCTACCCCTTATTTCCCCCTATATTTCTGCATTATATCTCCATATATTTCATTTGTTTTTACAGTGCATTTCCATGTTTTTTCTTTGTTTTTGCACAATTTGTGTTTTTTCACAAATTTTTCACAATTTTATTAGCACTCACCTCTTGACAGTGCTAATAATTGGTGCTATAACGTAGTCAGAACAAAGGAGAGGAACAAAAAAAGAGTTCCTAAAACATCCCGGTTCCAAAGAAACAAGGTAAACAAGCATAAAATGATTTATTAAAAAAGGAGAGATGACTTATGTTGATGCCTAGTATTTTTGGAGAGAATTTATTTGATGACTTCTTTGAGGATTTTCCATGGATGGACGATAACATGGATATGAAAAAAACTGAGAAAAAACTTTACGGTCGTAGAGCCGCACGTCTGATGAAGACAGATATCAAGGAACAAGATAATGGTTATGAACTGGTCATTGATTTACCTGGATTTAAGAAAGACGAAGTAAGTGCTTCCTTAGAGAACGGTTACCTTACCATCAGCGCTGCCAAAGGTTTGGACGAGGAAGATAAAGATAAGAAATCCGGCAAGTACATCCGTAAGGAACGTTATTCCGGAGCCTGCAGCCGAAGCTTTTATGTCGGCGATGCCATTACTGAAGAGGATATCAAAGGCGAATTTAAACATGGTATCTTAAAACTCTTCGTTCCGAAGAAAGAAGCAAAACCTGCTGTGGAAGACCACAAGTACATTGCCATTGAAGGATAACAGAACTTTATATGGTATCTGATTCAGATTAAGAAAGGAAGCATGTTATTATGTCAGATAAAAATCCAAAACATCCATTAAAGAAGAAGAAAGTAAAAGCTAAAATTAATGTAGCCGACCATGAGGCTGTTGAGGAAGCCAGAGAAGCTCACAGAAACAAGAAACATTATTACTAATTACAATAGACTATTTCAGGAGGAATGACTTATGTTAGTACCAAGTATTTTTTCAAACAACTTTGTAGATGATATATTCGATGATGTATTTCCATTCGGAGCTTACAATGCTCCTGCAGCAGACAACCGTGCTGCCATGAACACTGACGTTAAGGAATTTGACGACAGATATGAACTGGAATTTGAACTTCCGGGCTTTAAGAAAGAAGATATCCAGGCTGAGCTGAAAGACGGATACCTCATCGTCAATGCCAAACACCAGGACAACAAGGACGAAAAAGGCAAAGATGGCAAATATATCCGTAAAGAACGTTACTATGGCTCTTACCAGCGTAGCTTCTATGTCGGAGATGGCGTTACTCAGGATGACATCAAAGGCGGTTTTGAAAATGGCATCCTGACTCTGACCGTTCCGAAGAAAGAAGCAAAACCTGCTGTGGAAGAAAGGAAATATATTTCTATTGAAGGATAATGAATATCATAACAACTTAAAGTTTAATTTATAAACTGGCAGCAGCAGACGGATTCGTATTTTCCATCTGTTGCTGCCAGCTTTTTATAATTAACTCTGCAATATTAATTCTTTTTCTCTGCTCCAGCTGTTACTTTATCGTCGATGCCCGCTGTCTGATATTCTTATTAAAATTAATCACATTGTGATTATATTCTTCATCCATCAGTTCAGAATGAATCATAAAATCTGCGGTCGCTTTATTATTGGCAATCGGAATGTCATAGACCTGGGCAATACGAAGCAATGCTTTTACATCCGGGTCATGAGGTGCTGCAGTAAGCGGGTCTGAAAAGAAAATAACGAAGTCTATTTTTCCCTCTACTATCTTGGCACCAATCTGCTGGTCTCCACCCAGCGGGCCACTATTATAGCCCTTAACCGGCAGTCCCGTCTGGTCTGTAATCATCTTTGCAGTTGTTCCTGTTCCACACAGAAAATGTTTCTTTAAAGTCTCTGCATTGTCTTTACACCACTGAATCAGTTCTGCCTTTTTCCCATCATGGGCAATCAATGCAATATTTTTCTGTTTTCCGATTGTCAAAGTAAGAAAATCCGGTTCCATACTCATATTGTGTCTTCTCCTTTATTGTATTATTTTCCAACCATTTCATTTATCAAGTGAAAATCAACTCCTGATAAACAATTGCAGCTCGCCAATCACGCTTATATGTTGACTTGCTTACGCTCATTATAACATGACAGGATGATTCCAGACAATGTTTGGGTAGAAATCTTCATATAAAAAACGAGTACACTTAACAGTCTACTCGTTTTTTTCGTCGATGCGACAGGATTTGAACCTGCGACCTCTGCGTCCCGAACGCAGCGCTCTACCAAGCTGAGCCACGCATCGTTATTTAATTCTTTCACACGCTCAACTATATTAGCATATATCGCATTTTTTGTCCAGTAATATTTTTATTTTCTTTTCTACTTAATCGTTTTATGTTATACTTAAGTCAATCATAAGAATGGCTTTTACAATGCCAAGTAACTTTTTTACCAGAGAAAGGCACATTATGGAGAACAACCAGAGACCAACCATTGCAATTATGTTAGGTGACACCCAGTCCAGCTACTCAGAAGACTTACTTCGGGGTTTCTATACCTGTGCCAGAGAAGAAGATGTCAATATTATTTTTCTGATGGGACCTCAGATGCCACAATATTGTAAAGATATTTTATCCTGCAGCTTTGACGGGGACTATAATTATCAGTTCGATACCATTTATGATTATGTACATTTCAGCAAGCCGGATGCACTGATCATCACTTATGGTTCCCTTTCTATTTTTAAAAGTAATCAGGTAAAAGCGGAATTTCTTTCCCATTACAAAGATATTCCATTTCTGATGTTAGAGGACACACCGGACGATCCGGACATCCCATATCTGATTGCTGACAACTACAACGGCATGCGGCAATGTATCGAACATCTTGTGAATGTCCATGGCTATCGTAAGATTGCTTTTGTAGCAGGACCAGCTAACAACAAAGACTCCAACGAACGGCTGAAAGCCTACCGAGATGTTATGGTGGAACATCAGCTTCCGGTCACGGATGATATGGTCGTCTATGGCAACTACTCAGAGCTTGTCACCGAGCAGGTGGAATATATCTTAGACCACAACCCGGGATTAGAGGCAATTGCTTTTGCAAATGATAATATGGCAAAGGCAGGATACCGCGTCTGTGCTGCAAGAGACCTTTTGGTGGGACATGACATTGCCATTACCGGTTTTGACGACATTGACCACGCAAAAACCATGGAGCCACCACTGACCAGTGTTTCCCACAGCAGCTTCCAGTTCAGCTACCAGGCATTACAGAATGCGCTTATGCTCTGTCAGGGAAAGAAGCCACAATCCTGCCGGATGTCAGCCATTTTTCACCAGAGGAGCTCCTGCGGCTGCCAGCTGCACACCGGCTTTACCACACTGCGTCATATCAGCATGGAGCAGCTGCACGATTTTATACACCAGCAGGTCGATGCTATGGCTGAGGAATTATTCTCTTCCATTTCATACGAAAAAGATCGTAATTACTATACCGAAGTTCTACATGCATATTTTGAAAATATATATGAAGAAATCTTTATCCGGAAGGGAACTGACTTCTCCAACGAGCCTCTGATTCGTTATCTGAGAAAGCTTACTGCATATCCCCATATTTCCGGAGAAATGCTCTTAGAGCAACTTACTTCATTACTCCGTACACTGATTAACTTCTCGGAGGAAGAACTGCTGCAGACACAGCTTTCCGGCATTTTATCCTTTACCCAGCAATACGTTCATTCTGCAGATGTCTTCCAGCTTGAAAAAGAAATCATGGATTCTAACCGGAAAGCCTGGTTTGTACCTTCCTTTACAAGAGATTTGATTAACTCCGGTGCCAATTTCAAAGAAACGATTACACATATCATGGAGCGGCTGCATCTGATGAATGTCAAAAGTTCCTTCTTTTTCTTCTTTGACAAACCGGTCATTCATCAGGAAAATGAGCTTGCAGAGTATCCGGATGAAATCTATCTGGCAGCATATTACCATGATGAAAAATCAGTCTACCATGAACCGGGCAAACGTCCAAAAGTAACGACTGCCAATGGATTTTCCAGTTTTCTTCCAAAGGAACACAGCCACTGCTATACATCATTTATCCTCTTTTCCGGGGATGAACAGTTCGGTCTGCTGCTTTGCGAAGTGGAACAGAAAGATATTTCCTTTATGCAGATTTGCAGCCTCCAGATTGGTGCACTCCTGCATTTTATCCAGTTAAATGCCAGCGAACGCCAGATTCAGAAAGAATTACAGGATTCCATGAAAGTCATTCAGGAGCAGAACAGCATCTTAAGCTATATCTCCGAATATGACGACTTAAGCCAGCTTTTGAACCGCCGTGGATTTATGGAACGGGCATCCCATGCTATAGAATCCAATTCCGGCAAAAAGGCTTATCTTCTCTTTGGTGACTTAGACCACTTAAAAGAAATCAATGACTGTTTCTCACATCTTGCCGGTGATTTTGCATTGCGTACCGTATCTGAACGGCTCCGGAAATGCCTGCCGAAAGATGCCATTACTGCAAGACTCGGTGGAGATGAATTTGTATCCTTTATCTTAACAGATATACCGGATTTCAAAGAACAGCTTTTAAAGAATCTGAAAGCAGAGAGCGATGCTTTTAATGCCGTATGCGATAAACCTTTTTATGTAGAAATCTCTGTCGGCATCTACGACTTCTACTGTAATCCGCAGATGAACTTAACAGACATTCTCAAGCACTCTGATGCAATCCTCTACGAGGAAAAGGTCAAACGGCGTGCAAGTATTAAAAAGTAGGCTATGTTTTTCTATAAGCTGTAAGAAACACACGCTATGAAAATAGCGGAAAAAAAGCCGGATGGTCAACCCATCCGGCTTTCTGAAACCGCTCTTTTATTCATCCATTCCCCATTTATCTTTCATGTACTCTTTTCCGAATCCAGAACCGATATTTTCATTGATTCTACGTCCGAAGCAGGCATAAAATCCAATCATTGCGGCGAATATCAGAATTCCAATAAATATAACCATAGTAAGCACCCTCCCTGCGTCACTTTGTTTTTCCAAGTATAACATAAGCCACCCGGAATGTCATCTTTTTCTATTTCATATTCATAATAATCTCTCTTGCGACAGCTTCCTCTACCGGTGTTGCAAATACACCCTCTTCAAATTCCACGATTCCGCCAATTCCTTTTTCTACTACGAAACGAAGTTTTCCATCCCGGACTTTCTTGTCCGTATATAATTTCTTAACCAGCGCTTCTCTATCGATATATTCCGGAATCTCTACCGGCAGCTTCGCTTTCTCCAGCAGATTCTTCACTTCTGCCTTCTCTTCTTCTGTCATATAACCAAGTCTGTGGGCAAGTTCCGTCTGTGCAATCATTCCAATGGAAAGTGCTTCCCCATGAAGTAGTTTATAATCACTGACTGTTTCTATGGCACGTCCTACGGTATGTCCAAGATTTAAGATTTCCCTTAAGCCCTGTTCTTTTTCATCCTTCATTACCACGGCATATTTTATCTGACAGTTCTTCTTTGCGATGTATTCACAGGCTTCTCTGTCTCCCGCGAAAATATCTTCCATATGTTTTTCCAGGAATTCAAACATTTCCTTATCTGCCATGCAGGCATGCTTGATTGTCTCTGCCATACCACTGGAGAGCTGCCGCTGTGGCAATGTCTTCCATGCAGCAATATCAAGATATACCTTCTCCGGCTGATTAAACAGCCCAATCAGATTCGTTGCCAATGGCGTATCTACTGCTGTCTTTCCTCCGACCGATGCATCTGCCGCCGCCAGAAGTGTCGTAGCATAATTAATAAATGGCACGCCTCTGCCATAGGTTCCTGCCAGAAATCCAGACAAATCCGTCACTACACCGCCGCCCACGGCAATGATGCAGCAGTCTCTCCGAAAGCCAGCCTCAAGCATGGCATCTTCTACTTCTTCCTTTGTCTTTCTGGTCTTACTGGTCTCTCCTGCCGCAAAGACAAATTCTTTTGCCTGATAACCTGCTTCCAGCAGCAGTTCCACAATGTGGTCTGCGTAAAGTTCCTTTACAATGCTATCTGTAATTACTGCAAACTTCTTAATCTTGCCAACCAGTCCATTTTTTAAATCATCAATTAATTTTTCCTGTAACTGGTAGCCAATCTCTATTTCATAGCTGTCATCTACTACTTTTTTTAATTCTACCTGAAATACGCTCATGTTTTCTCCGTTCTATCCTGTGTCTTGTAAATCTGCGTCTGTCTCAGATTTTTATTTCGTTTATTATACTATTTTGCTCTTTTCTCTACAACCACCGAAACTCTAATCGAAAGAAATTCCCAGTTTGTGAAATATCCTATTTCATGCCAGATGTTCCTCTATGTATGTAATATATGGCTTCTTATTTACCTTATCCTGATTTGTCACATACCAGTCATAAGCTTCTTTTAACCCATCCGCCAATGGCTTTGTTTCTTTCATAAGTGCAAGCTGTTTCCTGACATCCAGTGCATATTCATAATTATAAAAGCTGAAGTAATTGCGCTGTTCTTCCTCCGCTGGAACTTCCACAAACTCCGGCTGCTTTCCTGCCGCCTGATAGCACAGAGTTACCCAGTCACGAATGGATATGCTTTCTTTATTTCCAACATTGAAAATATGCTGCTTTGGTTGTTTTTCCACCAGAATATCTATAAATCTACACAAATCCTCCACATGAAAAAATTGCAGCTTCATGCCGCCCTCCTGTGGCAGATAAAATTTCCGGTTTTCCAATGCACAGTCAAATACAAAGGCTTCCCGGTATACATTATTCATCGGTCCATATAAATAAGGCGGTCTAAGGATATATGCCTTCGGATTTCTCTGCATCAGTGCTGCCTCAGCCGCTATTTTATTTGTTCCATATGCACCCCAGTGCACATTTTCTGCAAGCTGTATTTCTTCCGTAAATGGTGCCGGCGCATATTCCGGATATACGGCACTTGAACTTATAAGGACATAATCTTCGTAACTTTCCAATGCATTCAGCAAGTCCGCTACATCTTCTCCGGTATATGCCGTATCAACCACAATATCAAAATGCAGTCCCTGCAATGCATCACCAATTGCATGCCGGTCTGCCTGAATCAGTTTTACAGCCGCCGACTGCGGTCTGGTGTTTCGATTTAACACATAAACCTCATCGCCCTTTGCCGCATAATACTCTGCAATAAACCGACTCACAAATACAGTGCCACCAGTTATCAGGATTTTTCTCATACTTCTCCTCCTTGTGCATGGGTTTCTATGAAATTTTTATTTTCCCCGCTCTAATGTTAAAACCATACATTCTTTGGATTCGGTAAATCCGCAGGCATGATACAAGGCTCTGCCACTCTCCGTTGTATCCAGACTCAGTTCTGTCACACCACGCAATTTGGCTTCATTTATCAGAAGTTCCATCATGTGGCGGGCAATTCCCTGTCCACGATAGTCCTTCTTCGTATATACATTCATAATATGTCCACGTTTTCCGGTAGGATGGACAAATGTCGGCATGACCTCAATATAGCTGACCGATGCACAGCCAACTACTTTTCTTCCATCCATTGCCAGAATTGTCGTCTGATTGCCATCTTCAAAATACAATCTGCTGCTGTCGACCAGATTATCCGGAAATGTATCATCCTCTGACAAATCATTTACTTCCCGAAGCATCTCCAGCCGGGTACTCATCAGATTCTCCATATCTCTTCGTGACGCATTCATATATGTTATCATAATCATTCCTCCAGGTCGCATTTTTTCTGTCTTCTTCGTACAGCAGTATCATATCACAGAACGGAGGAAATAATACTTAATTTTTTATGATTCTTTGATTTCCATATAAAATGTCACATTCTTACAATCATATCCTACGAACTTCAGTCGATTTTTTCCCTCTTTCAACTGAATAGAATAGGTAGTCAGTTCATTCACTTCAGAATCCGGCGTACATTCCACCACCGTTGACACATTTCCATCCTCATCAATCTGCACCAGCTTTGCTTTTCCTTCATCCAGCGTAAACACAAGCGTTATATCTACCCACGTCGCGCTGCTGCAATTCGCTTCCCAGAGTGTCTCCCTGCCATCGAATTTTCCAACGGTGTATGTCACATTATTTCCATAATTATTCAATACACTATTTGTTTTAGCATACCGGTCCCCACCCTCTGCTATCTGAATATCTGAATCGTACTGCTCTTTTGCAAATTTATTATTACAGCCAGTAAGCAATAGCCCCATAACTAAAATACATACTATGCCAAATCTTTTCATTTTCCCTGTAATCTTGTTTTTCATTCTATTTTTAATCTTCCTTTTCATTTACACTTCCTTTGCGTTCTCTCTTCTTTTCCGTTCACTCTTCCTCTTCATTCACTCTTCTCTATCACCGATTGCATGAACAACGCAGGCAAATCCCGCAACCATCGAAAATAAAATAGCTCCTCCCATTGAATTGTCCAAAAAATCCCCCATAAAGAAACCTACAATTCCCGCAAGTACCATAATACAAACTGCATCCACTGCTTTAAATTTTCTCATAAAAATACCTCCGTTTTTTGCGCTCTTCTTGTTTTTAACTTCTATTTACCCACAACAATTTACATATCATATTATACTTATTATTGTTTCGCATGTATATAGCTTATCTTTAGCTTTCTTTTATGAATTACTTTTTGACTTTCTTTTTTTAATGAAATAAAGACGAAGGGATTCAAAAATGCTGTTAAAAATAGATGAACGCCAAAATATCAACTCCACGATGTTGTTTTGCCGAACACTTTTAAACGTTATTCCCATGTTTCTTTCCTCCATGTCATAATTTTTAATACAATAACTATTGAAACAAAAGCTGAGAAAAAGAAATGCTACAATTAAAAAATGCAGTCATTCCTTTTTCTCTATACATTTATTCTGTTGTTTCAACCTCTTCCTGCGGTGTCACATCATATAGCCATACTCCTTTTTTCTCTTTCTTATTTAAATTCAATGTGTTTTTCGTTTTAGTTCGTGAATATCCTGTATATAGTTGTTCATCATCAGATTGTGACAACCATCCACAAGTCATCGGATAACCTTTGCTCAAAATCGGTTCATCATAGTATATGAATCCACTCATTGTAATTTCTCCCCCAATACTTATATTTACCTCTTCATGCACCTCTATCTCATATTCATTAAGTTCTTCTTCTGTTACATTCGACCAATCTTCGTAAAAAGTGTAAAATTTTACTTCTTTATTGATAGTCGTCCCGATTAATGAATTCAGCTCAGAATATATATCAGTATTCATAAATCCATATTTAGGAGAAACATTTGTTATCAATAACTCTATTTCTGATTCATACGAGTCCTTTTCCTCGTTAAAATTATCCTGATTAATAACACGATACAAACCAGACACTGTAATATCGTTCATAAGTTTACTATACCGTTTTTCTTCTTCTCCATATTTTACTTCTGGTTCATCATAGAAAATCATAAATTCATCATCCGTAAATATAATCTTGGAATCCTTTGAACTAGTATCATAATCCACTTCAAGATTGCCTAGTTTTACTGTTTCTGGTTGAAATCCACCATTTACAAGGTCATCCTTACTTGTCATTCTCCATTCACCTCTAAGAATATCCTGTGTAATAGTTGTTTCATCTGAAGTGCCTTTTTCAAATTCTTCAATTTGTTTCTCTAATTCTGACAATTCACTTTGTCCTTTGTCGGTAAAATCTGTTTCTGTTGTTTCTGTTGTTTTAGACACTTCTTGCTCATCCGTTTCTTTTTGTTGTTGCCCACAAGAAGTCAATATATTTCCTTTTGTCTCTGATTCATCTGCATTCACTCCATCTAAAGCCTTTTGTGCTTCAGCGGGTTCATTTTCCTGCTCATTTGACATGACTTCATGGCTAAATTCGAAGTAAACCTGATTGCAGTGGTAATCTGTACCATCAGTTTCATTGATTTCAACAATAATCAGCTTCAAAAGCCTTCTAAGTAACTGCTTTAATCTTATTTCCAGTTTGGAACACTTTAAATCTAGTAAAGAATAGGCTGCCTTAATTGCTATATTGGTTGTTGCATTTGTGTCCTTAAGTCCTGCTGTATTCACCCCCATTCCAAACCGGTAAATATTTTTTTCATCCAATTCAAGTTTTGCCTGTCTCGTCTGATATGGCACATCCACGGTCTTGACATCAACACCGCCGTCATCATCCACACCAATTATTTTTTTGTCTTCAGGTTGGTCTGCAATTCTTCCAAATTATCACCCTGAAAACCTTTCACCACATGAATAGGAGTATCAAAATCAATCAGGTTATTTGAAAGGCTGCTTACTATATTTGATATATCCCTAGAACGTAATGAATTGACCGTAAACAAGGCTTTAGCCCTTTGATGGCAATAATCCTTACTTTAAGGGTACAAAATCCGTAAATGGCAATCGTATAGTTCCCATACCACCATTTTTAATGAATTTATTTCAGAATACATAAAGGCCTTACCAGGAACCAATCTCTTCTATTCTGCCAATAATGAATATATGACTGCTTCTGCTTATAATAAGATGTGGTCTAATATTATTTCCAAAATGAATGTTGCTGCCAGTGGGTCAAATAAGATTAAAATAATAACCAGACTGACCGCGCATATCTTTCGGCATAATTACTGTGCAAACTTATGTTATCAGATGCCAAACATCAGTATTAAAAGAATTGCACAATTATTAGGTGATTCTGAGGAGATGGTTTTAGAGGTTTATAATCATGTTCTGGAACAGAAAGAAAACGTGCAGGAAGTAGTAAAAAATTCAATTAATTTTTGAAGATGAAGGGGTTCAAAAATGCCCTTGAAGATGGGGTGAAGATGAATATTTAGGCTTACTTAGCACTACTTCCGATTACTCACAAAAATGGCGGAAATACTGTATTTATCAGTATTTCCGCCATTTTTAACTAATGAGACATCGGGGATTCGAACCCCGGACAACTTGATTAAAAGTCAAGTGCTCTACCAACTGAGCTAATATCCCATTTCTCAGGTTTTCTGAGAATGCCCAGTTCCGGAATCGAACCAGAGACACGAGGATTTTCAGTCCTCTGCTCTACCAACTGAGCTAACTGGGCAAGAGTTGCGGGAACAGGATTTGAACCTGTGACCTTCGGGTTATGAGCCCGACGAGCTTCCAGACTGCTCCATCCCGCGTTATTCAATTATCTTCTAAAAAGAAGAATGGGCAGAGGTGGATTCGAACCACCGAAGCAATTTGCAGCAGATTTACAGTCTGTCCCCTTTGGCCACTCGGGAATCTGCCCATTTCTATACAATATGAAATTGTATAAAGCCGATGATCGGACTCGAACCGATAACCTGCTGATTACAAATCAGCTGCTCTGCCAATTGAGCCACATCGGCATATCTTGCGCTACACTTATAACTACAAGAAAAGTGGGACCTACAGGGCTCGAACCTGTGACCCTCTGCTTGTAAGGCAGATGCTCT
>NZ_QUFO01000010.1:0-128576 GCF_003478915.1 Roseburia sp. AF25-13LB | reverse complement strand
CGGATCTGTGAGGGGCTAAGATTGAGAGGTCTTAGTCTACTCGACTGATGGAGTAATAAATTCTAGTTTGCAGAACTAATAGAGAAGTAACATATAAAACAATAAATATGGTCAAAAAATCATCGACATCCGACCTACAGCACGTTATAATATAGTTAATCTAATAAGAAAACCAAGTGATCATTGTTACAAGCTGAATCGTAATGGTGGCCAACTGTGTGAACTCGATGGAACGGAATGGTTACATCCTCCGGGTGCTCCGAGCACCGGACGAGCACTGAAAGGTGCTTTACAGAGATGAAAACAGGCCTGACGAAGCATCACTCAGATTAGATTAAAAATTCTAGTCTGGGTGATTTTTTTCGTTCAGGGAAAAGGAGAAAATGTCATTGACATAAAAGACGGATAACAGAGATTCGGATATTTTTGTCAATCGGCAAGCTGCAGAGGAAGTTATCTATAGACAAGCCAGGATTATCACGTTAAGATATAGAAAAAGTAAGTAATACGAAAGAAGAAAACAGAATATGTAAAGGAGAAAATGAATGGAATACTCTGCAATTATTCATGATATGGACAAAAGATTCTGCTATGCAATAGATAAGGATTTATTTGTGATACGCATCCAGGTAAAACGAGATGATATAAAGGAAATAATTCTTCATTATGAGGATAAGTATATACCAATGGAATGGAAGGATACGCGAAAGACAATTCCAATGAAGAAGGTTGCGACCTCACAGTTTCAGGATTATTATGAAGCGCAGATACAGATGCATCTGATATGTCTCCGTTATTTTTTTGAATTTACGGATATGCAGGGGGAAAAAGTATATTACGGCAATTATGAGTTTAGTAAGGAATGTATTACAAACAGAGACAGAATGTTTGACTGCCCGCAGAATCTACGGGAGGAAGAAATGTTTGTGGTGCCAAAGTGGGCAGAAAATAAGGTCGTATATCAGATTTTTCCGTCCCGCTTTGCATCATCACAGCCGGTAGACAAGGAAGTATGGTATAAAGCACCAGTTACGTCTATGGATAATCTGCATGGTGATCTCAGAGGAATTATAGAACATCTGGATTATGTCCATAGTCTTGGAATTGATGTTTTATATATGACACCAATCTTTAAATCAAATTCAAGCCATAAATACGATACCATTGATTATTATCAGATAGATCCCTCATTCGGAACAGCAGAGGATCTTAAAGAGCTGGTACAAAAAGCGCATGAATATGGAATGAAAGTGGTTATGGATGCGGTGTTTAACCATACAGGAAATGAATTTTTTGCATTTGAAGATATTTTGGAAAAGGGAAATAAGTCTAAATATCTGGACTGGTATTTTATTGATGAATTTCCACTTAAAAGTGAAAGGGGAGAGATTCCAAACTTCAAATGCTTTGGTTATTATGGTGGAATGCCAAAATTAAATCTGAAAAATCCTGAAGTTGAAAAATTTATTACAGATGTTGCATGCTATTGGATCAGGGAATGCGATATAGACGGATGGAGAATGGATGTAGGAGATGAAATCAGCCATTTTTTCTGGAAGAATTTTAGAAAAGCAGTTAAGGCAGTAAAGAAAGATATGCTGATAATTGGAGAAATTTGGCATTATGCAGGAGATTTTCTTGAAGGAGATGAATGGGATACGGTCATGAATTATCCGTTTTATCTGAATATGATAGATCTGCTTGCAGATGAAAAGATTACGGTCAGCCAGTTTATACAGAATCTTGGATATTTGAAAGGACGCTTAAATAAGAAATGTTATCCTCTTATGTGGAATCTGATAGACAGCCATGATACAGCAAGATTTTTACATTTATGTAAGAATAATAAGAAAAAACAGCATTTGGCAGCAGCTTTTCAATTGTTATTGCCGGGAATGCCGATGATTTATTATGGAGATGAGTATGCGATGCCGGGAGCAAACGATCCGGATTGCAGACGTGGCATGTACTGGGATGAAGAATACCAGGATAAAGAGATGTTTGAATGGTATAAACAGCTGTTACAGGTTCGAAAAAAATATAAATGTATCGTAGAAGGTGAATTGATTGAGGCAATCACAAGGGATGAGGAAGAAACCATTGTTCTGATTAGAAAAAATGGTGAAGAAACTATGGCATTGATTTTTAACTGCAGCAGCAGTGAGAAGAGATTTAATGAGTATGAGGGAAAATATAATTTGCTTGGAGAAGAACTGTTTGACGGAAAAGTTGAGGGACTTGATGCCGCAGTAATAGTGCTTTAAAATAGTTACAGAGGAAGAAGATCATGTCAAAAGATGAATATTTAATTACAGATGCACCCCTTAAAGCACTGACTGTTTTTGCAATGCCAATGATTTTCGGAAGCTTTTTTCAACAGGTCTACAATATGGCTGATTCAATCATTGTGGGTCAGTTTGTTGGATCTTCTGCCCTTGCGGCTGTTGGTGCCTGTGCTGCCCTTACGAATGTATTCATTTGTATAGCACTTGGTGCAGGTGTAGGTGCAGGTGTACTTGTGAGCCGTTATTTTGGTGCCAGAGATTATAGTAAAATGAAAACAATCGTATCAACATCATTGATTAGTTTTCTGGTTCTTAGCATACTTCTGGGAGTTACTGGCTTTTGTTTTTCACGTTCCATGATGGACTTATTACAGACACCCGCTGATATACTGGAGGAAGCAGTACTATATCTTCGTGTTTATTTTGTGGGATTTCCGTTTCTGTTTATGTACAACATTCTTTCAACGATGTTTACTTCAATCGGTGAATCAAAGATTCCATTATGCCTTTTGATTTTTTCTTCTGTTCTGAATATTATAATGGATCTTTGGATGGTAGCAGGCCTTGGTCTGGGCGTATTCGGTGCAGCCCTAGCCACGCTTATTGCACAAGGTATTTCGGCAATATTTTCGTTTTTAATCTTTTTATACCGGATACGCCAGTATAAGAGTCCGGCTCGCTGGTTTGACGGGAGGGAATTACATTCCATGCTCCGCATTGCCATACCGTCGGTCCTCCAGCAGTCAACAGTGTCAATTGGTATGATGATTGTACAGGCGGTTGTAAATCCGTTTGGTACACAGGCTCTTGCAGGTTATGCGGCAACGATGAGGGTAGAGAATGTTTTTTCACTGATATTTGTGTCCATAGGCAATGCAGTCTCGCCGTATGTTTCCCAGAATCTTGGCGCAAAGAAAATCGGGCGTATAAAAAAAGGATACCACGCTGCACTGGTGTTAGATTTATGTTTTGCAGTCCTTGCTTTTATAGTCATTGAAACACTGCATACACAGATTTCTTCATTATTTCTGGGTAAAGATGGAACAGCGCTGGCATATCAGGTGTCTGGAGATTATATGAGATGGCTCGGCTTCTTTTTCATTTTCATGGGTATCAAGATGGCAACAGACGGAGTTCTTCGGGGACTTGGAATCATGCGTCCATTTCTCATTGCAAATATGGTAAATCTTGCAATTCGTCTGTCAGTTGCTTTGATACTCGCACCGCGTTTTGGCATTGCATTTGTCTGGCTTGCTGTACCGGCTGGCTGGCTTGCAAATTTTCTGATTTCTTATGTGGCACTCAGAAAATCATGGCCAGACGATAAGATGGCTTTTGCTGCTATAGAATGATGGTGCGGCCGTTTTTATAGAAAAATACTGTAAATAGCTGTCTATAAAAATGACGAAAAACCAAAGCAGGAAGTGTTAAATTTTATCAAAAAAATAGAATTTAAAATTAAAGCTGAAAAGTCATTGACTTTTGAAAAAATTCTGATATAACAAGTTCTGGAAAAAAAGAGAAATATAATAAAGAGAAAGGAAATAAGAATCAATGTTTTCACAAAAAGATAAAATGAAAGGGAAATTAGAAAACATGCATCTGCAGGAAAGGATAAACTATGGCTACAGAAAAGTCATTATTATGATGTTAATTTCAGGCTTGCTTTCTATAGTGGTCATAGGTGTTTTATTTGCTAATATGGTACATTATATAGAAAATGTTACTGTAGCAGATCAGGCAGTAAAAATATGTAGAATTAATGTGAATGCGGCAGCAAGAAATATCAGGGAAATGGCATTAGATGATGATACTTCTTCATATGTCAGTTATGAGAAAACAGTAGAAAAGCTGCTGAAAGAAGTTGATTCTGAACTGAAAAATTTAAAGGGAACCGGAATTATTCCTGACTCAGATTATGAGGAATATTCATCAGCCCTTTCGGATTGGGGAAATATTGGTTATTCCATTATAGAAGAAATTAAAAGTGGTGATAAGGAAGAAGCAGTTGATGAAATCATGAATGATTGCACACCTGCATTAAATAAAGCGGTGGAAATCGCAATAAAATTAGATGATATAACAGACCAGGAGAGCAGCAGGGCTGCCAGAACTACATTTATTTTTGCTGCAGCAGGAATTGTATGTATTATAGTGTGTTTAATTTTTGCATGGACACTGACAAAGAAAACAGGTAAAAAAGTCCTGGATACAATTCTTGAACCTTTACGGGCAGTTGAGGATGTCGCAAAGGAACTGACAGAAGGAAATTTACACAGTACGCTGGATTATCGTTCAGAAGACGAGATTGGAAGACTGGCACACAGTATGCGTAAATCAATCCGTATCCTGGGAAGCTATGTAGACGATATTGACCGTGCAATGAAATTGTTTGCAGCAGGAAATTTTGATGTTAAACCGGAAGTAGAGTGGCGGGGAGATTTTGTCGGAATTTTAAATTCTTTTATGCAATTTGAAAAAAGTATAGGAGAAACGATTAGAGGAATTCAAAATGTTTCCAATGAAGTTTCAAGTGCAGCAGACCAGGTAGCATCAAGTTCTAATGATCTTGCAGATGGAGCTACAAATCAGGCGGCAGTAGTAGAGGAACTGACAGCAACAGTTGCAGGTGTATCTGAACAGGTAGAAAATAATTCAAAATCTGCAAAAGAAATTAGTGGAAGGGTGGATGAGCTTGGAAATGCCATTTTAGAAAGTAATGGTAAGATGCATGAAATGGTTGATTCCATGAATGAAATTAGTGAAGCATCAAAAGAAATTGACAAAATTATTGCAACAATTAATGAAATTGCTTCCCAGACAAATCTGCTTGCATTGAATGCTTCTATCGAAGCAGCAAGGGCAGGAGAAGCCGGAAAAGGATTTGCAGTTGTAGCAAATCAGGTAAATTCGTTAGCGGACCAGAGTGCCCAGGCAGCGAAAGAATCTGCAATGTTGATTGAAACCTCTGTGAAGGCAGTAGAAAAGGGTATGGTGATTGCAGGACAGACTGCGGCGCAATTGGAAGATGTTGCAGAGAACTCTAAAATAATTACAGAAGAAGTTACAAATATTGCGGAAACGTTAGAAACACAGACAACAGAAATCCAGCAGATTAATGAAGGAATTGAACAAATTAATGATGTTGTACAGACCAATTCTGCAACATCTGAGGAATGTGCAGCTGCCAGCCAGGAGATGAGCAGCGAATCAGAAAATCTGCGTGAAATGATTCGTAAATTTAAATTGGCAGAATCAGAAAAAACAGTATAATACGATAATGATTTCCAGCTATAATTTCTACCACAGAATAGAAAGTTTATCAGTATAAAAATTTTATAAGAAAGGCACTTATACTATGGATACAAACATACGCAGACTGCTCAAGGAAATAGGAGCAGAAGATTTAATAGAAGTATTTGCACCATGTATGGATGACTATCTTTATATTATAGATTTACAGAAAAATACCCTTATCATTTCACAGGCAGCGGTGAAGCGTTTTAAGATGCCGGGCAATTCATTTGATAATGCTGCCGACAGTGTCCGCTATTTTGTATATGAAGAAGACCGCCCGATGATTAGGGAACATTTACAGCGGATTGCGGATGGAAACGAAAAAAATCACAATCTGCATTACAGATGGCTTGATAAAGAAGGGATGCCGGTATGGATTAACTGCCGTGGAAAGGTAATCAATGATAACGATGGAAAACCTCATTATCTTATAGGCTGTGTAAACGAAATTGGAAATATACAGTGGGCAGATAATGTCAGCGGACTTTTGGGTGAAAGAGAAATGTATTCCTTTGTTTCTTCCCATATAAAAGACAGCTCGTCAGTATTTTTAATACATATAGGGATTGATGGATTTAATGCGATTAATGGTACATTAGGCGTAGATTATGGAAATTATGTGTTGAAAAGTGTTGCTGACGGTATCAAGGAATGTCTTTCTGATAACCAGCAGCTGTACCATCTTGTTGCAGATGAGTATATGATTGTTGATCTGGAAAGCCATACAAGAGATGATGTTATGCTATTGCAGAAGGAAATATGTAAAAAAATAGAAGATTTTATTATTTCTGAAAAATATAAGGTGGTTTTTACAGTATCTACCGGAATTATCCATGCAACGAAGCTCTTAAAATATTATGACGAGTATCGTAAAATAGCGGTTTTCTCTTTAAAACAGGCAAAGTCCATGGGAGGAAACGGAGTATATTTTTTTGAAAAAGAAGATTATAAGTTATTTTTAAAAAAAGAGAAAATAAAAAGTGCACTTCGAGGTGCCGTGACAAATGAATTTGAAGGATTTGAAGTATACTATCAGCCGATTATAGATTGTTCCTCGGGAAATATAATTGGTGCGGAAGCGCTTATGAGGTTTTCCATGTATTCAGGTGGAAAAAAAGAAAGTATCTCGCCTGTGGAATTTATACCATTACTGGAAGAAACCGGGCTTATTATTCCGGCCGGAAGATTTGTATTAAATGAAGCTGCGGCAATGTGCCATGAAATGCGGCAGTATATACCGGGATTTAAGGTTAATGTAAATATATCTTATATTCAGATGATGAAAAGTGATATCTGGAAGGACATACTTTCGTCTATAGAACAATATAATCTTCCGCCGGAGAGCCTGTGTGCGGAACTGACAGAAAGCGGATATACGGATATGACACCGTATTTTTATACGCTTCGGAAGAAATTCGAAGAGAAAAAAATACAGTTTATTCTGGATGATTTTGGCACAGGTTTTTCGAATCTACATTGTATTGTAAACATGAATCCTAATTATGTGAAACTGGATAATCATTTTACAGCAAAAGCTATGAGTCAAACAAGGGATTTTGAGCTGTTAAAAAAAATAGTTGAACTGGTACATAGTGTAGATATCAAAATATGTATAGAAGGTATAGAAAAAGAAGAGTGGTATCAAAAGCTGAAAGAAATACATGCTGATTATCTGCAGGGCTATCTTTTTGGCAGACCATGTGATAAAAATCAGTTTTTAAATCAGTTCATATGTAAAGGTATCAACTAGCAAACTATCTTAATTTTCATTTCTATTTTGGAAAAGGCTTCTTGAAGGAAAATTCTACCTGTGATAGAATAAAATTAATTATACTTACAGGGAAAGTAAGTACCCGGCTGCAGGACATATCCAGGGAACTGCCAGTATAGTGGCAGGTTTTTACGGTTTGCTCCTGCGATTTAGTGAAAAATAAAAAATCATGGAGGATTTTTACAATGGAAGAAGCAAAGCAGAACATCAAACAAAAGAAGGATTCTTACAATCTGAGAATTGTGACGGCTGTACTGGTATTAACAGTGCTGGTTTTAGGGGAATTATATGTGATGATTAACTATCCGTCCAATTATGTGGCATTGATTGTACTTACAGTTGTAGCACTGGCTGATATTTATATTCTGATTGCCAGTGCAATCCAGAAAAATTATAAGAAAGAGATTGACCAGTACGAACAGTATGATAATCTGTTTAAGTCAGAAAAAGCTTCTTATCTTGTAACCCGCAAATCTTTTGAAGATATTGCGGATCAGCTTGATCGTATCGAAGAGGCAGCCGGTTCACCGACAAAGGACATCATAGATGCACAGAAATCCATTGCCAAAGTTACCATAAGCCGTAACAAAGAAAATTCCGATGCATTGATGAATTCCAACGACAAATTATTAGAGCAGATATTTAATCTTTCCGACCGTCTGGATAATCTTGAGAAGAACGTGTTAGAGCAGCAGCGTATCATAGTTGAGAATGCCAATAAAGACCTTCTGCTAAAACAGCAGGAAATGGCAGCTTTCGTGAAAGAAATGGAATTATCCATCCACAATACCATATTAGCTGAAGTTGGAAAAATAAATGGTGCGCCAGCTGTTGCTTATACAGCAGCACCGGTACAGCCATCATCAGCCGCACCAGTTGAGGAAGTAACGCCGGAAGAACCGGAAACACCAATCGACGAAGTAACGCCGGAAGAACCGGAAGCACCAATCGACGAAGTGATGCCGGAAGAACCGGAAGCACCAATCAATGAAGTGATGCCGGAAGAACCGGCAACAGAACCGGAGACAACTGCAGAGGATATGCCGGATTTAGCAGAAGATGATTTATTAAATATAGATGCTTTATTCGGAAATGACGAAGCAGCTGAAACTACAAAAGAAGTAGCAGAAGAAACCGGATCTCCAGAAGAAAACAATGAACCGGAACCAGAAGAACCAGTTGGTTTTGATGATACACTTGGATTTGCAGATGAAGAACCGGAAGAACCTGCATTTACAGAAGAAATGGTAAATACCATTGATGAACCGGTTATGGAAATGAATTCCGACCCGAATCATATGATGACACCGGAAGAGATTGCTGCTTTGATTGCAAATGCAGATTCAGCAGCTGAAGAAGCACCAGTTGTAACAGAAGATGCTATTTCAGAAGAATCTGAGCCGATAACGGAGGAGGAACCTGTGTCAGAACCGGTTGTGGAAGAACCGGCAGCAGAGCCTGTTATCGAGGCAAATTCTGACCCGAATCATATGATGACACCGGAAGAAATTGCGGCATTATTTGCTAATATGTAATTTACAAAATTTTTAAAAAAAATAAAAAATTACTTGCAATTCGATAAATTCTATTATATAATAGTCCTTGCGTTAAGCAATGCGCCACTAGCTCAGCTGGCAGAGCACCTGACTCTTAATCAGGGTGTCCAGGGTTCGAACCCCTGGTGGCGCATGTAAAGTACCGATTTTGTGGACGTGGAGCCATGGGGTTGGTGCTTTTTTTGTTATAAAAAATCCGTAAGAAGCTGCCCGTGGCAGGTTCTGTAGATGTAAATAAGGAATGATGAAGATATCGTTTATTTGTTCAGTATATTTTTTACTTCTTTAAAAGACCTTTGAATTGTAGTAAATTTAGTATGCAGGGCAGGCTTACGGTAGGAAAAAAGCAAAGCCTTTCTGGAGAAGCAGTTTGATTTGAATTTCATGAGGCATACCCTTTTTTAGATATTATATGCAAAAGGATATAGAAAAATATATAAATATAGAGGAAATCATTTGGAAAAGAAAATTCTGATTGCCTGTGCAATGCAGCAGGATGAAATTGAAAAGTACAGAAAACAATTAAATATAACATATCCTGTTGTATATCTGCAACGTGGATTGCATAGAAACCCGTCTGTATTAAGAAATCTGCTGCAGCAGGAGATTGACAGGCACCAGGATGTGGATATAATCCTGCTCACCTATGGATTGTGCGGGCGGGGCACGGAAGGGATTGTGAGCTGGAATACCGAGCTTGTAATGCCACGTTTCCACGACTGTATCCACCAGCTTTTGGAGAATCATGTGGATAAGAATTCTCTTTATGCGACAAGAGCGTGGACAATTGACAAGGAGTCCATTGGAGGCCAGTGCAGCACCATTCTTGCTGCTTATGGCAGAGAACAGGGGATGGAAGTCTTAGATACAATCTATGGCGGTTATGAGAAGATTACTTTAATAGATACGCAAAGCTATGATATAAAGAAAACCAAAGATGGACTGAAAAGACCTGCAGAACTTCTAAATAAGAAGCTGGCGGTGGAGCCATCCGACTGCAATATTATAAGAAAGCTTTTATCTGGAAAATGGGATTGTAATTTCGTTCATCTTGAAAAAGGAGAGCGTGTCACAGAAAGACACTTTATATAAGAAAACCGGCGCCCTGACTTAGAATAAAATCTAATATCAGGAAGCCGGTTTTATGCTGTATGATCTGCAGTTTATTATTTTTTCATTTCGTCCATATAGACAGCAATTTTTTTATCCATACCAATAATATGGTTGGATAACCAGCCCAGCAGAAACTGGATCAGTTCCAGAAGATAAGTCTGCTGGTTATTGTCCATATCGTCAAGTTCTGAGAAGTCAATTTCTACCAGGCGTTCAACGAAAACAGTGTGGGCACGCTTCTGGGCAGCCAGTTCCGGATAGTGTATCTTCTCCATCAGCATTTCCTCATCAGCAAAATGAAATTGTGTATAATCCTTTAATTCCACTAAAAGCCGCATAATTTCATCATATTTGTCATGCAGCAGATCGTTTTGAATCAGGTCATTGGTCTCTTTTATAATTTCAAAGAGACGGCGGTGCTCTTTATCTACAAGGTCAATGCCGGTCTTGTATTTGTCCGTAAAGGCAAATGGGTCTTCGGAAGTCCCTTCAACTGCGGACATTTTTCCAATCATCATATCACTGCTTAAGATATGGTGGTACAGCCAGCGTACCAGATAGGAAAGCAGTTCTTCGAAAGATGCTCTGGCAGCCTCTTTTGAGGACTTATCTAAAATAAAGGAATTGATTTTCTCAGCAAATTCAGCATGTTCCTTTTTCTGAAGAGGAAGCTCCGGGTCATGAATCTCTTCCATATAAGCCTCTTCATGGGCGAAATGTGTATTCGCATAATCCTTCAGATGAAGAAGCAGGCTCTGGGCAGTTCCGGAAATATCCTCGGTTGTTTTAACAAGGGAAAGAGCATCATTTATCATCTGGAATAATTTGCGGTGTTCCTCATCAATTTGTGGAATATGAATCATACAATCTTCTGTAAATTCGTACATGGTATACATCTCCTTACATTGTATCAATGATTTATGCTACGACGTATTATAAACCCTCAGAAGATAAGCCACAATAAAAAAAGAAAAATTTATAAAAATTTCACTGATAAACCAACTCCGGATGCTCAGGCAAATGGTTCATCTCATGGGTCATTCATCCGGCAGTGTCCGTGCACTGGCACTATCGGAAAGGTCATAAGGGAATATTTCTGGAAGTAATCAGCTTGCAGATAGGATTTCCCCTGGAAGAGAATTTCTCTTCGTATTCGGTCATGATATTGCCTTCGTTCATGGCAGTATCATGGTGTAAATCCCTTGTAAATGCGTCCAGATTCCAGCCTGCAGCATCGATTTCTTCTAAGGAGAAGTCAAAAAGTCCTACGTTATCGGTCTTAAACTCAATCTGTCCGTCATCTTTTAAGACTTTGTCATAGCGCTCTAAGAACTGGCGGGAGGTCAGTCTTCTTTTGGCATGGCGGTCCTTTGGCCATGGGTCGGAGAAATTAAGATAAATGCGGTCTAACTCGCCCTTTTCGAAAAAGTCCGGCAGAAGTGCCGCATCTTCACACAGAAGGCGTAAGTTTGGCAGTGGATTTTCTTCCAATTTCTGGAGTCCGCGATACAATACGCTTTCGTAACGTTCCATGCCAAGATAGTTGATATCCGGATTCCGGGCAGCTAAGTCCATGATAAAGCGTCCCTTGCCCATGCCGATTTCAATGCGGATCGGGTGGTCATTTCCAAATATTTCATTCCAGTGTCCTTTATGGGAAGCGGCATCCTTGATACAGAGGTCACTGGCTTCTACAGCCGGCGCAGCCGCCGGGATATTGCGAAGTCTCATAATATGAAATCCTTTCTACTTATATATATCTTTCGAAAACAATTTATCATATTTATGGTTTAAAAGAAAGAGAATTGTGAATATTAATGGAAAGGTATTGCACCATGGAAATGGATTGATATATACTTAAAGTTAAGAAGAATTTAGGAGCAGCAGAAAATGAAAAAGAAAAAGAAAATATTAAGCGTCGGACTGGCAGTGTGTTGTCTGGTTGGCTTATTGGGTATAAACACACAAAAGGTAAAGGCGGCAGAGTACTGGCCCCAGGACCCGGAAACCGAATCACCCAATGCGATTGTGATGGAAGAGAGCACAGGAACGGTTCTTTATGATAAGAATTCCACGGAGCAGCATTGTCCGGCAAGTATCACGAAGATTATGACCACGCTTCTGGCACTGGAAAACTGTTCGCTGGATGAGACAGTAACATTTTCCAAAGAGGCGGTTTATAACACCCATGGTTCCGGAATCTCCAGGGATGTGGGAGAGCAGATGACCATGGAGGAATGTCTTTATGCAGTCATGCTGGAGTCTGCCAATGAATGTGCCTATGCGGTAGCGGAGCATGTAGGCGGAACCGTTGAGAATTTCGTTCAGATGATGAATGATAAAGCGGCAGAGTTAGGTTGTGTGAATACACATTTTAACAATCCACACGGACTATCTGAGGGAGAGGATGCAACCCTTCACTACACCTGCTGTTATGATATGGCACTGATTGCAAAGGCGGCTTACCAGAATGAGACTTTCCGTGCGATTACAGCAACAAAGACCTATCAGATTCCACCAACCAACAAGCATGATGAGATCACCTATCTGCAGAATCATAATGAAATGATTCATGCCTTTAAAACCAGAGGACAGTATCTCTATGAATACTGTGTAGGTGGTAAGACCGGATACACCACAGCGGCAAACAGTACGCTGGTTACCTTTGCAGAAAAGGACGATATGACACTTATCTGTGTCATTATGAATGCCCAGTCGCCAGCGCAGTGGACAGACAGTATTGCATTGTATAATTATTATTTTGAGAACTTTTCGCTATATAATGTAGCACAGAATGAGACAAGGCTTGAAAATGGAGAAATGGATACAGGAATGCTCAATACCAATTCCTCCTTTGTAAAAATAGACCCGGCGGGAAATATCGTTCTGCCAAAGAGTGCAGAATTCAGCGAAGCTGCGCCAACAGTAAGCTATGATAATACTTCGGATGATGTGTTGGCAAATATCAGATATACATTTGCAGGACATGATGTAGGCGGTGCGGATATTGTTTCCACCGGAGTAAAAGCAGATACGTTCTCTTTTGATAATGTAAAATCAGAAGAGATTTCTACGGAAGCAGGAACCAGGACCACTACGAAGCATAAGTTCCAGATAAACATCTGGAAAGTGTTATTGGGAATTCTCGGTATCGCAGCCCTTGTGGTCATAGCATTTCTGATTCGGAGATTTGCGGATAATTTCTATATTATCAGACACAAATATTTCTCAAAGAGCAGACCGGATAAGCGTTACAAAACTATAAAGAGAAACTATCGCAGCAAGAGAAGACGGCACAGAAGAAGAAAATAGTCTCGAAAATTGCTATAGAACAACTGAAAAAGACAAGAATAAAAAGAAACGACAATATTTAAATTTAAATATTGTCGTTTTACGTTATCTTGGACATTAAAGTTAGGACGAGTTATATTCTGATAATTTGTGGATAAATCCATTATTATTCTGTTATCGTAGCAGAGTTATCCACACTATTTGGATAATTATCATCAATTTGTGGATAACAGAGTCTGGAGGTAGGAAAGGATACGGCTGCGCTCCCTGGTGTAGATAATGATGCCATTATAAGCCTTTACCATAGTATCATAATGTCCCTTTAAGCTGATGGAAGAACTTAAGGTATACATCAGATAATCGGCAAGCTCGGTTGGTACTTCAATCAGTACCGGTTCGGATTCCTCCAGACTTTTTAAAGAAGCTTCACTGGATTGCAGCAGGCGGCTGATTTCTTTGTCCTGCTCAAATTGCTCGGATGTTTTATTTACAATAAAGTAACCTCTCTCATCCCGGGGCATATCCATTGCCTTGATGGCACGCTGCACCTGTTTGGTCAGCGCATCGGAAGCGGGGTACAGGGACTGGAAATATCCCATAAAATCCGAAGCCTGACGGAAATGTTCATTGCAGCCCTTTTCTAATACTTCTGTGACCAGAATACGTTTGATAATCTTCTGGCAGGTTTCCCGGGAAGGGTTTTTTCGGGTAGTATTTTCTGTTTCCATAGATACCTCATTTATTAAAAACAAGCGTATATTCAAATAGACATATACGACATTAAATATTGTTCCAAATAAATTATACGACAAGAAAACAACTTTTACAACGACAAACTGAAAAATATAAGACAAATTGCAACAGAAATTGACAAGCGGCAAAAATTAACTTATACTAGAAGAAAAATGCGAAGGAGCGATATCTATGAATGCGAAGCAGAAAGAGCAGACCATTGAAGAGATAAAGAAGCTTTTAGAAGAAAATAATGGCATTGTGAAAGCCGAAAAATTATATCCTTTGGGATTGACCTATAAAAGTATTCAGGGACTGGTGAAAGCCGGCATACTTGACCATGTAAAGAGTGGATATTATTCCATGGGGTATGAAGAGAAGCCGCAGGAAGAAATTATTCTGGGACTGTTTCCGGATGGAATCTTATGTATGGACAGCGCCCTTTACTATTACGGTTATATTGAGAAGCGTCCTTATGAATGGAGTATTGCCATTAGCAAGAATACTTCGAAGTCAAGGTTCCGCATGGAATATCCGGTGGTGAAACCATATTATACAGAGCCGGAAGTCATGGAGCTTGGTGTAACGGCCATTCCTTTTGCCGGTGGCGAGATGAAGATTTACGAAAAGGAGCGCCTTATCTGTGATTGCCTCAAGTACGAGGAACGTCTGGAGCGGGAGGATTTAAAGAAGGCGCTGCTGGCATTTATCAATGAGCCAAAGAAAGATATTGCAAAATTAATGGAATATGCCAGAGCCCGCAAGGTTGTGGCAAAGATTCAGAGCAGAATTGGAGTGTGGCTGTAGTGGCAGAGTGCATACTGAGAGAATCATTGATCCGGCAGAGAAGTGAGGACTTGCAAATCCCTTTTGTGGACCTGCTTCCTTCTGCGGTAACCGAGTATTTTCTATATCAGATAAGTAAATCAACATTTGCAGAGAAGCTTTATCTTAGAAATGGCAGCAGCCTCGGTGTGGAGAATTACCGCCGGAAGAGAGTCTTTTCCCTTTCCTATTATTATCAGGTGGTAAAGGATGAGCATTTAACGGAAATGCAGTTAGGGCAGCTCATGAAAGAGGTGTTAAGCCGGAAGCCGGAGTATGTCTATCAGATAGAGAAAGAAAGGGCGGGAAGCTATCAGATAGAGGTGCTGGCAAAATCAAAGGAGCATGAAGTTCCCATTACCCTGCGTTTTCAGGAGCTTCGGGACGAGCAGATGCAGCCTGCCCATGGAGAATTGCCATTTTTCTTACAGGAGAATACGGTAATCCAGTTTCTGCAATATCCTTATGAGCAGGTTGTGGCAGAGAATTTTGTGGAAATTTTAGAGAAAATGGAATTAATCAACGATCTGTCCTGCTATGAAGAAATTTATGGAATCTTAAAGAAAGAGGCGTTAGATGGCAGAAAGGTTGAGCAGCAGATTATTGAAATTGGAACAAAGAGAGAGCTGGCCTTTGGAAAAGACCGGCTGGATACCGTCCTTCACTATAAGGATTATACTTATATGAAGCGGAAATGGGCGGCATACTTAAAGCGGGAGCGAAAAAAAGAGCCAGACTGGGTGGAAGTGATGACTCTTTTGGAAGCCTTCTTCCCACCGGTCTGGCGTGCAATTATCAGAGATGAAATTTTTATCGGAGACTGGATGCCGGAGCTGTGCCGTTTCCTGTAGATACTTAATGGCTATAGTCGCGGATCAGCGTCTTTAAGAAGCCAAGAAGTGACTTTGGCTTGCGGAAGTCAAAGCAAGGAACTTCTTCGCATTTGTAACCGAAATCACTGGCGATGGCAACAAGACCGGAAAGGGGATGCAGCGGAGTCTCATTTAACTCACTGCTCAAAAGCTCGATTTTAAAGCAGTCTTCATCCTCTAAATCACAGGTGAGGATGAGGTCTACATTCGTAATATTGGAAAAATCTTTTTCTGAATCAAAGATGGCAGCCTTAATGCCATCTTTTTTTAATGCCTCCAATAGCTGGATGCAGAAGGTCTTTTTATCAATGATGGAATCCCCCACCAGCGATACCACGGGAATAAAAGTAGCAATATTGCCTGTTGCCGGAAGCTCCAGATTGCTGTCTTCATCAAAAAGCTCTCCCCGTTCGGAAAGCAGCTTTAAGGCATGATAATAATGGGTGCGGGTATTGATGTTAAAAAATTGTTCATTCAGTGGAACCGGACATATATTTGCCAGCTCGTTTTCCGGGATATAGCCGGCATTGCATTTCTCATGAAGCCGGTTAAAGGAATATTGGTGAAAGAGCATGGCTTTTCCCACCTGCGGAATGCAGCTTTTAGAATAGACTGCGGAAAGAGTCTCCAACTGGTCATTGGCACGCTCAATCGCCCAGATAGGATGTTCCTGTGGCTGTGACAGCAGGTAAAGCCCCAGTGCCGGTTCTACAAAAGGTGTATCTACGGAAATGAAGAAGGCACGTTCCTCAGAAATCATGGAAAGTGCACTGAAGATACCGGACAGCGGACCGGCATTTCCATAGATGTCTCCAATGGTTGTCACCGGAAGATTCAGATGCGCATAATCATTTTTCTGCTGGACAGAAAGGTAGATTTTCGGAAAATCCGGCTGAAATTTCCGGACCAGATATTCAATCAGGCAGCAGTCCCCAAAAGGGAGCAAAGCCTTGTCCGTTCCAATTCTTGTACTTTTTCCACCACATAGTATAACCAGTGCATGACTCATAACATTTACCTCATGTAACATTTTACCTTCTCAAAAGTTCTTCCATCATAACATAAATCAGTCTGACTGTAAAACAAACATATCATTTCGTATATGTACCCGTTCAATTTCATTACGGCGGTAGGTCTGAATCAGATAGTGATTTTTCCGGTCAAAGACCAGGGAAATTTTTTTCGTAAATGTGGAAGTTCCCGGCGCATATTCGATGATGTGCAGGGATGCACAGTACTGTTTCTTTATCTTCCAGATGTCCATAAGACCGATTCCGCTGCCGCCACTGTCCTTGTGGGTGGTGTGCCGGGTCTGACCAAAGTCCTCAAAGAGCTGCACATCAAAGGCATTTCCGCTATCGGAAATCTCTATGGTACAACTGTCCTCATTATGGCAAAGGTAAGCAGAAAGGCTGCGCACCTCGTTATCACCAATGGCAATCATAGCATTTTCCAGCAAATCCGCCAGAAGGTGGGAAATGACATCTTCCGTCATTTTTACAATATTGCCTGTGATATGCAGGGAAAAGTTGATGTTCTGCGCCAGGGCGCGCTGCTGCATATAGGTAAAAAGCGCATCTAAAACACAGACCCCGGTCACCGGAAGAGCGTGTTCATCATGGCGGTAGGAGTTCAGCGTACCTTTCCGATCCTGTGCCATGGTCTTTAACCCGCTGGCAAGCTGTTCGCCCTTCTTTCTGGTATCACCGTCTGTGGTTCCAGCTTCTAAATATTCGCAGACAGCAAGTTCCATTGCCGGAATCAGCTTGTTATCTTTATGAATAATCTTAGCCAGGGCATCATTATTTTCCTCTAATTTCCGGATGCGGTTATCTTTCTCAATGAGTTCATTTTGTAAAGCCTTAAGCTCCGCCTGCCGCAGCTTCTCCCGGTAGTCACGGGTAATCCGGAACCGCCACCAGCAATAAAGCAGAAGTCCAATCAGGAAAAGGGCAATGAGGAGAAAGAGGAACTGCATGTCAGGAATTGAATCATAAAAGCTGATTATGGTAACAATGAGCAGAATAAAACAGCTTAAGATAAAACCTGTGGCAGAAGAGCCGATTTGATAGAGAAATGGCATGCCACGGCGGAGCCTTTTGATTTTGAAAAGAAGGAATATTAAGAGCAATTCAAGAAGTCCACCTGAAATTTGAATCAGAGCATATGGCAGGTTGTAATTTCCATAAAAGAAGGGTAATAGTGCGAATCCTATAAGAACACCTGAAATTGCAAGAAAAATGAAATTTACACTAAGAGAAATGGTAAAGGATAGCAGACTTAATGTAAGCTGTATCTTAGTTACCAAAGTAAGTATAAAAGCATTTAAAAGGACAAAGACAGGGATTGCAAATAGAGGCAGACATGCATTGATAAAATTAAATAGGAAAGCTTCACCAATGAATATAAAAGAAAGAAGAATAGCATATTTCTTTTGCGAAAGTTTAAAATTTAATAATTTAAAATATAAATAGTAGCAACATAAAAGGTCAAAGAACCAACGAATTATATTTTGAATCATACAATACCTCATATAAATGTATTAAAAATCATATAAAAACCAACCCGATTTTAAACCTAAGAAATGTTCCGAATTTTTCTATAATCTCCTTACATTTTTGAAAAGGAGGAATAGAAATGGATTGGTTATTAGATTTTATCAAGCAGTTTATCAAACATTAACGTCCATCCGTAATCTTTTCCGCGTAAAAGTAAATGAACTCCTTAATGGTAGGCATTCCGCGGTCAGGATTAATGTGGGCAGTGTAGCAGTTAAGAAGAGTTTCGGTGTCATTGGAATTCCATGCGCGGTTAATGGCATTCTGCATGGCACGTTCCACACTGGAATTACTCTTCTTATACTTGTTACCAAGAATCTGGGAAATGTTTGTGGTCGGTCCATCAATTGTTATCATAATGGCATCGGTCAGATATTTGTAACCAACAACCTTTGGACTGATACCAATGAGCTCCAGTTCCCGGTGGATTCTGCGGATAAGTCCCTGCTCTAAATCTTTTTGATTATCTTTCATATAAGAAGTATTGGATGTGGATTCTGTCATTTCAATCATAGGAAGAAGCTGTTCGAGAAAATCAACAGCAGATTCCGGAGAATAAGAATCTTCATATTTGCCGATAATGAAATCAGCACCAAGTCTTCTGGCAGATTCCAGCGTGATTTTGCTGGAGTTGTAAGTAGTGACAAGAATATAAGGCTTTTTCTCTAAGCCCAGTTTATTTAAGTCAGAGAGGAAAAACAGTCCGTTTCCACCACCATGATGTAATTCCAGATCAAGAATAACAGCGTCAGGAAGCGTATTCTGTACATATTGAATGCCAACATAAGAATTATTGGTGACGCCGGCTAAATCCATATTATCTTTGGACGCAATATAGTTTGAAATACGATTGCAGGTGTCCATATCATCTTCGATCAATAAAATGTGGAGCGTTTTTTCCATGTACAAGTCCTCCTGATTTACTCATATATCGTTTCAATAAAATAACATTTCACAAGGCATCTTTAAAATTAAGCTTATTATATCTCAAAAACCCCTTTAAAACAACAAAAAACAATACAAACCAACGAAAACCAACAACAAAAGCATAAAGTTTGTGTTGGAAAAAAGTGGTAAACTACCCAGTAAGGAGTATCGATAAAAAATTTGAGTTGTGTAAAGTTATCATATAGATTCGGGTGGCTGCTTTCAAAGCGGTCACCCGAAAGTCGTTTCTGGAGGGAAAAATCCCTTGTCTTTTCCTGCCTCAAGCCGTACTATAGAAATAGCAATATCAATTAGAAAATCAGCTATTATTCAAAGAGTATGAAACCATAATAACAGGCCAGGTGAACCATGACATATATAAAAGATGAATTATGTAAACTTGCATCCTCTGATATGTATCCCCTTCATATGCCGGGACATAAGCGGAGACTGGATTGTGACATCAATCCTTATACATATGACATTACAGAAATAGATGGATTTGATAATCTACATGCCGCAGAAGGAATCATAAAGGAAGCCGAGGAGCGGGCAGCCGCATTATGGGGCGCAAAGAGTTCTTTCTTTCTGGTAAATGGAAGTACCTGCGGTATTTTAGCAGCACTCAGTGCCGCATTACCGAAAAAGGGACATCTTCTGATGGCACGAAACAGCCATAAGGCAGCATATCATGCAGCATATTTAAGAGAGTTGCAGGTGACATATCTCTATCCGGTCTTTACAGAATTCGGGATACAGGGTGGAATACTGCCGGAGCAGGTAGAAGCTGCATTAGAAGCGGATGAAAGTATTGAGGCTGTGTTTCTTACATCACCAACCTATGATGGAATCGTATCAGATATAGAAAAAATAGCAGAAATTGCCCATCAGCATGGGATTCCGCTGATTGTGGACGAAGCTCATGGTGCGCATCTTGGCTTTCATCCGTATTTCCCAAAATCAGCTATTACACTGGGAGCAGATGTGGTAATCCAGAGCCTGCATAAGACGCTTCCGGCACCTACACAGACTGCAATTCTGCATTGGAATTCTTCTTATATAAATAAGGAACGGTTGGAGTGGTTCTTAAATATCTATGAAACCAGTTCTCCATCCTACTTATTCTTGGCCAGTATAGATGAATGTGTGCGTCTGCTGACGGAAGAGAAAGAGAAGTATTTTGATGCATATGAGAAGCATATGAAAGACTTTTATGAAAAAGCATCCCATTTTTCTAATGTGGAAGTCATGGGAGAAGTGGATTTAAAAGAGACAGAAGGCTTTGCCAAAGACCCGTCGAAGCTGGTACTCCGTGCCACGAAAGCCGGACTTTCCGGGGAAGAGCTGTATCAGCTGCTCAGGGAGAAATACCATTTGCAGTTAGAGATGTGTCAGGGAGACTATGCGCTGGCAATGACCAGTATTTTTGACAGCGAGGAAGGTTTTGACCGGCTGTATGCGGCACTGGAAGAAATTGATAAAAAAGAAGCCGCAGCAAGAAGAACAATAACGCCGCAGTTTCTGACCGAAGCCTATGCAAAGCGGACGGTCCGTATATCCATTGCAGAAGCACAGGATGCAAAGACAGTGGAAATGGGGCTGAAGGAAAGTGTTGGCAAGACGGCAGGAGCATTTGTCTATCTTTATCCGCCGGGTATCCCGATGCTGGTGCCGGGAGAAGAGATTTCCAAAGAGGCGGTGGCAGTGATAAAAACCTGCCGGGAGAATGCATTTCGTATTCATGGCGTGACTGAGGACGGAAAGATAAAAGTTGTCATTTCCTGAAAATTATTTTATACTAGAAAACAGACGGCAAAACCGTAGAAACAGGAGATTTACACATGGGAAAGATTTTCTGCCTGATGGGCAAGAGCTCAACAGGAAAAGATACCATATATAAGATGCTGCGGGATGAGAAAGCGTTGCAGCTTCAGACGATTGTACCATATACTACCCGGCCGATCCGTGCCGGCGAGACGGAGGGCGTAGAGTATCATTTTATTGATGAACAAAGGCTTTTGAAGCTCGAAAAAGAAGGAAAAGTCATAGAGCAGCGCGCATATGATACTATATACGGAATCTGGCGCTATGCCACAATTGCAGACGGGCAGGTCAATCTGTCGGAGCACAGTTATCTTCTAATTGGCACCCTTGCCGTGTATACACAGCTTTGTGCCTATTATGGAAAAGACGCAATCGTACCGATATATATAGAAGTAGAAGATGGTTTACGTCTGCAGCGGGCATTGGACCGGGAGCGGATGCAGGATAAGCCAAAGTATACAGAGCTTTGCAGGAGATTTCTTGCAGATGATGCGGATTTTGCAGAAGAAGCATTGGAAAAGGCAGGAATTACCAGACATTTTGAGAATGATAATCTGCAAAAGACAGTAGAGGAAATTGCAGCTTTTGTGCTATCATATAATGGATAGGTGATAAAATGGAGATTAGAGTAAACGACACTGCACCGGTGAATCAGACCACCGGAACCACGCCGGTAGACACCGGAGACGGCAGCTTTAAATTTACATTGACCAGTGCAATCGAAGAGCAGGAGCTTCAGCAGCGGTTGAACAGCCTCTTAGATGACATTACCAAGCAGGGTAATCTTATTGCACAGCATATGGACATCCGGGACATGAAGAAATACCGCGGACTGGTGAAGGATTTCTTAAATGAAGTCGTAACCCGTTCCCATAAATTTTCCAGAGAGAACTTTCTCGACCGGAAAGGCCGTCATCGTGTCTATGGAATCGTCAAGTTGGTGGATAAGAACTTAGACGAACTGGCAGAAGAGCTGGTGAAGGATGAGTCGGACCACATTACCATATTGGATAAAATCGGGGAAATTGCAGGCTTATTGCTGGATATTTTCACGTAAAAACAGGGCAGCCTAAGACAGCAGGAAGCTTCAGGAGAAAGGAGCGCACATGGCAGGATTTGCAGAAATCATTGGACATGAACAGATTATAGAGCATTTACAGAATGCAATAAAAATGGATAAAATATCCCATGCATATATATTGAACGGACCGGACAAATCCGGCAAGAAAATGCTGGCGGAGGCATTTGCCCAGACCCTGCAGTGTGAGAAGCACGGCATTGAGCCCTGCATGGAGTGCCATTCCTGTAAGCAGGCAGTGAACCACAACCAGCCGGACATCATTTATGTCACACATGAGAAGCCGAATACGCTTTCCGTTGCAGATATCCGCAGCCAGCTTGTAAATGATGTAGATGTGAAGCCATACAGCAGCAGATATAAGATTTATATTGTAGATGAAGCAGAGAAAATGAACCAGCAGGCGCAGAATGCACTGTTAAAAACCATCGAAGAGCCGCCGGCATATGCGGTTATCATTCTGCTGACTACCAATGCGGATGCATTTTTACCGACGATTCTTTCCCGGTGTGTGGTATTGAACCTTAAGGTAGTTTCCGATGATAAAATCAAAAAATATCTGATGGAGCACTGTAAAGTGCCGGATTATCAGGCGGATGTGTGTGTGGCATTTGCCCAGGGAAATGTGGGAAAGGCAATGGCGTTGGCATCTTCGGATGATTTTCAGGAGCTGAAAGCTGCAGCCGTGCAGTTATTAAAGCGAATCCATGAGATAGAGCTTTATGAATTTAAGGAAGCCATCAAACAGATTAACGAATATAAAATGGAAATCAACGATTATCTTGATATCATGATGATCTGGTTTCGGGACATTTTATTATATAAAGCAACAACAGATGTAAATGGACTGATATTTAAGGATGAAGTCTATGACATAAAGAAGCAGGCAAGCAAGAGTTCCTACAGTGGAATTGAAGCAATATTAGAAGCGTTGGAAAAGGCAAAGGTGCGCCTTACGGCAAATGTCAACTTTGACCTGGTGATGGAATTGTTGCTGCTGACAATAAAGGAGAATTAGAATGACAAAAGTAGTTGGAGTCAGATTCCGCAGAGCCGGAAAGATATATTATTTTGACCCGGGTAAAGCAAAGATGGCGGCAGGCAGCCATGTTATCGTGGAGACTGCCCGTGGCATAGAGTACGGAACTGTGCTGATTGCCCCGAAAGAGGTAGACGATAAAGCAGTGGTTCAGCCATTGAAGCCGGTCATCCGCGTGGCAACACCGGAGGACGATAAGACTGAGCAGAGAAATAAAGAGAAAGAAAAAGAAGCATACAAAATCTGTTTTGAGAAAATCGCAAAGCATAAGCTTGAAATGAAGCTGGTAGAAGCAGAGTATACCTTTGATAACAATAAGCTTCTGTTTTACTTTACCGCAGACGGACGAATTGATTTCCGTGAATTGGTAAAGGATCTGGCAGCAGTATTCCGTACCAGAATTGAGCTGCGCCAGATTGGAGTGAGAGACGAGACCAAGATTTTAGGCGGAATTGGAATCTGTGGAAGAGAATTATGCTGTAAATCCTATCTGGCTGATTTTGCTCCGGTATCCATTAAGATGGCAAAGGAGCAGAACCTGTCCTTAAATCCGACTAAGATTTCCGGTGTATGTGGCAGACTGATGTGCTGTCTGAAAAATGAGGCTGAAACATACGAATATTTAAACAGCCGTCTTCCGAATGTGGGTGATACCGTTACCACAATTGATGGATGTAAAGGTGAAGTACAGAGCATTAACGTATTGCGTCAGCTGGTGAAGGTTTTAATCGAAGTAAATGATGAGAAAGAACTTCGGGAATATAAGGTAAAAGAGCTGAAGTTCAAGCCAAGAAGACGCAGAGACAATATCAAACTTTCTCCGGAAGAGATGAAAGAGCTGGAAGCCTTAGAGGATAAGGGAGGAAAGTCTAAGATTAATGACGTCAAGTAATGAGATTCAATTAAAACCGGATGAGCGTGTGGACGAGCTGAATCGCAAGGGTTATCGTATCATTCAGGATACGAAGCAGTTCTGCTTTGGAATGGATGCGGTACTCTTAAGTGCTTTTGTAAAGGTAAAGCCGAAACAGAGAGTGTTAGACCTTGGAACCGGAACGGGAGTGATTCCCATCCTATTAGAGGCGAAGACTCCCGGAGAGCATTTTACCGGGCTTGAGATTCAGCCGGACAGTGCCGACATGGCAGGAAGAAGCGTTGCGTTAAATGGATTGACGGATAAAATCGATATCGTAACAGGAGATATAAAAGATGCCTCGAAGATCTTTGGGGCATCTTCTTTTGATATTATAACCACAAATCCGCCTTATATGATAGGACAGCACGGTCTTACGAATCCGGAGGAAGCAAAGGCAATTGCCCGCCATGAAATATTGTGCAATCTTACGGATATTATGAGGGAGAGTGCGAGAATACTAAAGCCGGAGGGACATTTTTTTATGGTACACCGCCCGTTTCGTCTGACAGAAATCATCTGCTGTATGCATGAGCATCGCATCGAGCCAAAGCGGATGCGGCTGGTATATCCATATGCAGACCGGGAGCCGAACATGGTACTTATCGAAGGCTGCAGAGGCGGGCGTTCCCGTATGACGGTGGAGAAGCCGCTGATTGTATACAAGGAACCGAATGTATACACCGATGAAATATATGAGATTTATGATTTGTAATGAAAGAAAGGAAAGACATATGTTTAATGAGATAACAATTGGACCGTTGACACTTCATACGTATGGACTGATGATTGGACTTGGATTTTTAGCCGCATATGCGATGTGTTATTACCGTGGGAAAAAGATGAAAATGGAAAAAAGCGGAGATATCCTTTATGGAATCTTCTGGTGTGCCATCATCGGCGGACTGGTGGGAACCAGATTGCTTTATTATATTGTAGAGATACCGGAGATTATCAAAGACCCATCCATTCTCTGGAACTTTAAAAACGGTTATGTAGTATATGGAGGAATTATCGGAGGAATCTTAGTATCCTGGCTTTACTGCAGGATAAAGAAGGTATCTTTCATCGAATACTTTGACCTTGTTATGCCGGCAGTAGCACTGGCACAGGGCTTTGGAAGAATCGGATGTTTCTTTGCAGGCTGTTGTTACGGAAAAGCAACAGACAGCTGGTTTGGAATTACCTTTACTCATTCCGACTATGCTCCAAATGGAGTCAAGCTGATACCAACACAGCTTATTTCATCTGCAGGAGACTTCATGATTTGCCTGATGCTGCTTGCTTATGCAAAGCGTAAGCCGAAAAAAGGCAGAGTGGCATCCTTATACTTAATGTTCTATGGAATCGGAAGATTTGGTGTGGAATTTTTAAGAAGTGATTACCGCGGAAGCGTGGGATTCCTTTCTACTTCCCAGTTTATTTCCATTGGTATTGTGGCAGCAGGCATCATACTCTATCAGATGTTGCCGCGCATTTATGAAAATGCGAAGAAAGCGGAGTAAGAAGATATATAATACCACTTAAATAAAAGAGGATAGATTATGGCAGGAAAACTGTATCTGTGTGCAACACCCATTGGAAATTTAGAGGACATCACATTCCGGGTATTGCGTACCTTAAAGGAAGTAGATTTAATAGCGGCAGAGGATACGAGAAATTCCATTAAGCTCTTAAATCATTTTGAGATTAAGACACCGATGACCAGCTACCATGAATATAACAAAATTGAAAAGGCATACAAGCTGGTAGAGAAATTGCAGGAAGGCAAAAATATTGCCCTGGTAACAGATGCCGGAACACCGGGTATTTCTGACCCGGGAGAAGAACTGGTCCGTATCTGTTATGAAAATGGCATCGAAGTAACATCCCTTCCGGGACCGGCAGCCTGCATTACTGCATTGACCATGTCTGGACTTCCCACCAGACGATTTGCCTTTGAGGCATTTCTTCCAAGAGATAAAAAAGAGCGTGCCAGAGTCTTGGAGGAACTGGCTCAGGAGAGCCGAACCATGATAGTATACGAAGCTCCACACCACCTTCTCAAGACTTTAAAGGAGCTTTATGAAGTTCTTGGAAACCGTGAATTAACGGTCTGCAAGGAGTTGACCAAGCGATATGAGAATGCGACAAAAACGACGTTCGAAGATGTCATAAGGTTTTATGAGGACAACGAACCAAAAGGAGAATACGTTTTAATCATTTCAGGAAAGACATTTGAGACAAAGGAACGGGAAGCCAGAGAAGCCTGGGAGAGCCTTTCCGTCGAGGAACATATGGCACATTATGAGGCTTCCGGCATGGAACGGAAGGAAGCCATGAAGCAGGTGGCAAAGGACCGTGGCATCAGTAAACGTGATGTATATCAGGCACTGTTAAAGTAGAAGTTAAATAGTCTGCCGGTAGTAGTCCTTTAAATATTTTTTTACAATATCAAAAGGTGCAGGACCGATGGACAACACTGCCTGGTGAAACTGTTTATCGGAATAGGAATCCCCGAAGGTTTCTTTGGCGTAGTCCTTTAGCTGAAGGAATTCCAGGCAGCCAATATAATATTTGAGGTAATGAGCCGGCTCCGCTACGATATAGTCGTAGATTTCGGAGACGGCTTCCTTATTGTCGATGCCATAATCACTTAAGAAGTTCTTAAGGTCACTGAGTGTCCAGCCTTTTGCATGAATGGATAAATCTGCGGTGGCATAGAGGCTCAAAAGAGCGGACTGGTTGTGCATAAGGAGCGAAGCCTTTTCCTCCGTCAGACCGGCATAAGAGTAAGAGAGCATTTCCACATAAGTTGCCCAGCCCTCTACATAGCCGGGATAGTTGAGAATGCTCCGGATGGGTGCACAGCCGGAGGCAGACGTAGTGGTAGTCTGATAGAGATGTCCCGGGAATCCTTCGTGTGCCAGTGTGGTGAAAAGCTCGAAGCCTTCGTAGTGGCTGCGGGGATTGATATAGATGACATTATGGGAAATGTCATCGATAGGGGCCGTCAGATAAAAGGCGGGAGCCATGGAATCCTGCATACAAGGGTCCACGGAGCGGACGGAAAAATCCGTAGAGACCGGCGGCAGGAAATCCTTTGCAATAGCGGAAGAAAGACAGGTAAGCATCTCTTCCGGGGTGGCATCCTTCAGCGGAAAATCATCAGTAGTAAGAGAGATACCGGGATGACTGGCAGCAATCCCGTTGATGGCAAGAAGGTCGGATTTCCGTTGCTTTTCCGTCATTTCTAAAAGTTCATCTATGGAATGGGAAGAGCCGGTGGCATCATAAACCAAAGCAGCATAATAGTCTGAGCCATCCGGAAAATAACAAAGTCCGGCGGAGTTACTGCCACTGCCCTTGTGCTCCACCAGAAAATCCCGCAAAGCTTCATAGGCTGGTAGAACATATTCTCTAAAAGCAGCTTCATTTTCGATACAGTAGGAAGCCTGTTCCTCTGCTGATAAATCAGGGAGTTCCGCTACTTTATTACGAAAAGTAGTAATCAGATAATGCTCAGAACTGTTATCACAGAAGGTATTTAAGTCTGCAATCAGCGTATCCGCCTGGGTATCCGAAAGAAAAAGTCCCTCATTGATTTTATTTGTTTCATAATCTAAGACAGAATCAAAGCAGGATGGGATCAGTGAAAGCAGAGTCAGATAATCCTCCACATCTTTACGGTCATAGAAATGGTATTCTGATAGCAGAACCGGAAGCTGGGCAGGAAATCCGGTGGAAGGACGCAGGATTTCCGGGTAATAGGTATAGTCCGACTGACTGCGGTTAGAAGAGACATAGTCATTTAAAATATCATAGGTCAGCTTCTGCTCGGTGGTCAGTACCTCATAGTCATAGGACTGTAACCCACAGGAGATATTTTCGATATTTAAGGCAGATTGCTTTCTGGCATCGGCAGAATAATCCGGCAGAGCTATTTTATAATCGGTAATGCCATAGACTTCCGGCTGGCTTAAGGTATAGTGAAGGGTCAGGGTATCGGAGGTTACTTCGCTTTGAAATAAAAGACTGGTATATTCCTCAAAGGAAACGGAATCCGGCGCAATATAACCGGAATCAGAAGCCGACTGGTCTTTGCTGCACCCGCTTAGAAGAAATAAGGATAAAGCAAAGCAAATGGTTATCAGAAAAGGAGAAATATATTTGTGCAGCATAGACGGCCTCGGATGAAGAGTGTTCAACAAAGAATATGAAAAAAATCGTATCGATATGACAAAAGAACGTGATATGGCAGAAGAGGGTGTGCTATAATCACCAGAGAAAGTAGTTCCTTCCGGGGAAACTGCATATAGTAGAGTAACGGGAAAGCAAAAGAGGTTCGAAATGAATTATCTGTGGGGATTTATGATTCTTGTGGGAGTGCTCTACGGTGCAATCAACGGAACACTGCCGGAAGTGACGGAGGCAGCAGTAAACTCTGCCAAAGAAGCAGTGGCATTAGCCATTACCATGACAGGAGTCATGGCGTTCTGGATGGGAATGATGAAAATTGCGGAATGCAGCGGCATTGTAAAAGCGGCAGTAAAGAAAATGCGGCCGGTGCTGACATTTCTTTTTCCGGATATACCCGATGACCATCCTGCCAATCATTACATAGCAGTCAACATGATAGCCAATATGTTAGGGCTTGGCTGGGCGGCAACGCCGGCAGGCTTAAAGGCAATGCAGCAATTACAGGAGTTACATATTGCCAGACTTAAGGCAGCCGGAAAAAACATACAGAAGTATTCCGGAAATGCCACAAAGGAAATGTGTACCTTTTTGATTATCAATATATCGTCTCTGCAACTGATTCCCATGAACATTGTGGCGTACCGCAGTCAGTATGGCTCGGTGCATCCGGCTGCGGTGGTGGGACCGGGACTTGCAGCGACCATTATCAGCACAGCAACGGCAGTCATTTTCTGCCGGTTTGTAAGTCGAAGGAGAACGGATTAATGTATACCATAGGAATCATCGAACAGGATAAAGCATTGGGGGATGCCATGGAGCAGGTACTGGACGAAAAAGGCTATTTTACAGTGCGGGCGGATTCCCTCACAGATGCCGGGGAGTTATTTCAGCAGGTTATTGTGGATATGGTGGTATTAGACCTTGAGCAGAAGGAATTTGCCGGAAAAGAGGATGCAGCAGCAAAATGGGAGAATACCCTCCTCGCCCTGGTGCAGGCAAAGCCACTGCTATTGATTCGGCCGGAGAAAACCGGCTCTGTTTTTGAACGGTGTAAAAAATGCATAGAACGGGCAGACGATTATATCAGAAAGCCCTTTGATATACAGGAATTCCGCATCCGGGTGGAAGTACGTCTGAGTAAGATTCCGGCAGAAAAAGAGAAAGTAAGATTTTTCTATTACGAAGAGATAAAGCTGGATATCGAGAAGCGGCTGGCGACCATTGGCGGGCAGACTACGAAGCTTACCAGAACAGAAGCTGCTATTTTAAAATGTCTGATACAGCGGAACGGACGGACAGTGACAAAGACCACGCTGTTAGATGAAATTGCAGAAGATACACCGGACTGTGTGGAAAATTCCATCAAAGTCCATGCCAGCAACTTACGACGGAAACTGCGGGAATTAAGCGGCAGGGATTACATCGAAACCCGCAAGGGCGTGGGGCTGCGCCTGCGGAAGCAGTAAAAAGCAGCATGATAGTTCTCCTGTCTGCATAGAATGAAAAAGAAGCTCTTAGCAGGAGAATGAGGATGCGCTTTCTTATGTTCCTGTCAGATGCCCTGATTCCGATACTGGTCTTTTACATCGTAGGATTCGGCATTCTGATGAAGAAAAATGTATATGACGATTTTTTAAAGGGCGCAAAAGAAGGCATACAGACAGTAGTTGGAATCCTGCCAACGCTGGTGGGGCTTATGGTAGCAGTCGGGATCCTAAGAGCCTCCGGGCTGTTGGACTTCATTTCTACTACCTGCATGGGCTGGACGAAACATATCGGAATCCCTTCCGAACTGATCCCCATTGCCATTGTCAAAATGTTTTCCTCCTCGGCGGCAACTGGACTGCTGGTGGATTTATACAAGGAAGCCGGGTGTGATTCCTTCGTGGGAATGGCAGCCTCTGTCATGTTAAGCTGCACCGAGACCATTTTTTATACCATGTCAATTTATTTTATGTCGGTAAAAGTACGAAAGACCGGCTTTACGCTTCCGGGAGCATTGTTTGCTACGCTGGCAGGAATTGCGGCAAGTATCTTTTTGGCGGGACGGGTGTAGACTTTCCATAAATAGTGTGCTACACTTTTTCTGGGTTGACGAGGACTGTACAGGACTTCAGATGATGAAGATACAATTCTTCAAAAATCAGGAATAAAAGTGCTTGTAACTGTATATTATGTAAGGCAGGGACATAGAAATTTGACATTTGCAGAAGGAAGGACTATAATAGCTTTTGCAAATAAATAGCGCGGGATGGAGCAGTCTGGAAGCTCGTCGGGCTCATAACCCGAAGGTCACAGGTTCAAATCCTGTTCCCGCAACTCTTTAACCACTGTCTTATGGGCGGTGGTTTTTTACTTTACAGGAAATTGCTTTCCTGTAAAGTAAAAACCGCTCCGCGAGGATGCACACTGCGGCGTATAAGGTAGATGTCGCAAGCGACCGCCGCAGGCGCGAGAATGTGCCAAGGCACATTCTTTTTTACGCGAGTTGCTCGCAGTTACCAACGCATCCGTAAGAAGCTGCCAGTGGCAGATTCTGTAGGTCTATTGCAGCAAATAGAGAAAAATAAGGGGTGTGACAATGACGGGAAAGATTAAAAATGAGCGAAAGAAGAAAAAACAGCAGAATATCCTGTTTCGGATTTTATTTCTGCTGGCACTGGCAGTATTTTTGTATGCGGCAGTAAGATTGATTCTGTATGGAATTACTTATTGGAAAGGAAGCCATGAATATAAGGGACTGCAGAAATATGTCAGTGAGCAGCCAAAGGATGAAAGCAGTACGGGAGAAAACGGGGAATTTACCGTAGATTTTTCCGGATTAAAGGAGTTGAACCCGGACTGCATCGGCTGGATCCGGTTTGAAAATATTGATATCAGCTATCCGATTATGCAGGGAGAGGATAATGAATATTATCTGAAGCATACCTTTGAGGGACAGGCTGTAACAGCGGCAAGTATTTTCATGGATGCCAACAATCATGCTGATTTTTCTGACCAGAATACCTTCATCTATGGTCATAATATGAAGGACAAGACCATGTTTGGTAAATTAAATAACTATAAGGATGAGGAATTTTATAAAGAAAATCCGTATTTTTATATTTATACACCGGATTATACCTACCGTTATGATATTTTTTCCTGTTATCTGGCAAGAGTGGATAATGAAGTGGATTTCTATACCCAGTTTGCATCCGATGAGCATTTTCAGGAATTCTTAGATGGTGTAAAGGCACAGTCAGCGTATGATACCGGCGTAGAGGTAACACCAGAGGATAAAGTAATTACATTGATGACCTGCAACAAGGCAGGCTATGATTACCGTTTCTTGGTACATGCGGTACAGACAGAGGCAGTTCCAAACGGTGACGTGGCACCGGCAGAGGAGAATGCAGGCACAGAAAGCGAAGCGGAATAAAAGAGAAAGACTACTTTTAATGGAACAGGAGGCAGCAGAATGGATGGTATCGAGACATTAAAGCAATGGGTCATGGACTCAGATAATATTGTATTCTTTGGAGGTGCAGGTGTATCTACGGAGAGCGGCATTCCGGATTTCAGGAGTGTGGACGGACTTTATAACCAGAAATACGATTATCCGCCGGAAACCATCTTAAGCCACAGCTTTTATATGCGTAAAAAAGAAGAATTTTACCGATTCTACCGGGATAAAATGCTGTGCCTGGATGCAAAGCCTAATGCAGCGCATAAGAAATTGGCAGAGCTTGAGGCAGCCGGTAAGTTAAAGGCGGTTGTGACGCAGAATATTGATGGACTGCATCAGGCGGCCGGCAGCAAAAAGGTATTAGAGCTTCATGGCAGTGTCCACCGGAACTACTGCCAGAGCTGCGGAAAGCTATTTGATGCCGAATATATTTTAAAGAGCAGTGGAATTCCAACCTGTGATGAATGCGGCGGCAGCATCAAGCCGGATGTGGTTTTATATGAGGAAGGCTTAGACCAGCAGACCTTAGAGGATGCGGTGTATTATATCAGCCATGCAGATATGCTCATCATCGGAGGTACTTCACTGGCAGTATATCCTGCAGCAGGACTTATCGATTATTACCGGGGCAATAAGCTGGTGCTGATTAATAAGTCCACCACGCCATTGGACAACCGGGCAGACTTACTGATACAGGGCAGCATCGGAGCCGTATTGTCAGAGGTCTGAAAGAGGCAGAAGAAATTACCTAATAATATAGAAGATAATCATAGAAGAAAGGGACGACATGAATAATTATCAATACGAAGTAGGCGATATTGTAAAATTAAAAAAACAGCATCCCTGTGGAAGCCAGGAGTGGGAAATTCTTCGGGTAGGAGCGGATTTCCGGTTGAAATGCATGGGTTGTGACCATCAGATTATGATTGCCAGAAAACTGGTGGAGAAGAATACCAAAGGTCTTCGAAAAAAAAGTGAGCAAAAAAATGAAACAGAATCGTAAGAATAATAAGAAAAACACTTGCGAAACGGGTCAGATTATGCTATCATATAGGCTCGTGATATGTAAAAATTCCTTGCTTCCCGCATAGACAGGAGGCCAGAGACCAAAAGGAGGTAAATCTAGCATGAACAAATATGAATTAGCACTTGTTGTGAATGCCAAGATCGAAGACGATGTCAGAACTGCTACAGTTGAGAGAGCAAAAGAGTATATCACTCGTGCAGGTGGAACTGTAACAGAAGTAGAAGAGTGGGGTAAGAAGAAATTAGCTTACGACATTCAGAAAATGAGCGACGGCTTCTACTATTTCATCCAGTTCGAGGCAGAATCATCTGTTCCGGCAGAAGTAGAGCAGAATGTTCGTATTATGGACAACGTACTTCGTTTCTTATGCGTTAGAAAAGACGAGGCATAAATAGAAGAGAAGGAGAAAGTGGTATGAATAAAGTTATACTTATGGGACGTTTAACAAGAGACCCGGAGGTTCGTTACTCCAGCGGAGATAACCAGATGGCAATCGCAAGATATTCACTGGCTGTAGACCGCAGAGGCAGACGTGAAGGGAATGATGGGCAGACCGCTGATTTTATCAACTGCGTGGCATTTGGAAGAGCAGGAGAGTTTGCTGAGAAATATTTCCATAAAGGAATTAAGGTACTTGTAACAGGTCGTATCCAGACCGGAAGTTACACCAACAAAGACGGTCAGAAAGTATATACCACTGATGTCATAATAGAAGAGCAGGAATTTGCTGAGAGTAAATCAGCATCCGACAATGCAGGCGGTTTTGCACCGGCTGACAGACCTTCACCAAGCAGTGCAGGCGATGGATTTATGAATATCCCTGACGGAATTGATGAGGAATTACCATTTAACTAAATCAATAGGAGGTAATAGCCATGGCTTTCAATAAGACAGACAGAGATGGTGCGCCAATGAGAAGAAGAGGCGGAATGCACAGAAGAAAGAAAGTTTGTGTTTTCTGTGGAAAAGACAACACCATCGATTATAAAGATGTAAATAAGTTAAAAAGATATATCTCTGAGAGAGGAAAAATTCTTCCAAGAAGAATCACAGGAAACTGTGCAAAACATCAGAGAGCTTTGACAGTTGCTATCAAGAGAGCACGTCATATCGCAATTATGCCATACGTTCAGGATTAATTCTGAAACCGGCAGGTACACAACGTATACAAAAGGACGATTCGAAAGAATCGTCCTTTTTGTACTTTACAGGAAATTGCTTTCCTGTAAAGTACAAACCGCTCCGCGAGGATGTACCTTGGCACATTCTTTGTTCCATGTAGCGAGAAAATCGCATGCTTGCATACAGATTTAAAACCAGAGAAGTAAAATCGGTTGCGAAATAGAATAAGGTATGGTATATTATTCCATGTAACTGCGTTAATGCGCTAAAGAACAATGAATGTAAGGGAGAAATTATCATGAAAACATTGAAGAAAGCATTAGTAACTGGTTTAGTTGCCGTAATGATGGTAGTAAACCTGGCTGGCTGTGGAAAATTTGATGCAGCAGCTTATGTAGAGTCCTGTCTGGATCTTTTAACAAAAGGAGAGACAGAGCAGTACATGAAAATGACCGGCCGTAGCAAAGAGCAGGCAGAATCTGATTACGAATCTAACATCGATGCTATGATGACAGAGATGGATCAGTTCAACTTATCTGATGAGTTAAGCAACAGCTATCGTCAGCTTTTTAAAGATGTATATGCAAAAGCAAAATACACCGTAAAAGATGCTGAGAAGATGGACGACAAAGACGGATATTATGTAACTGTTGAAATTGAGCAGATGACAGGTCTTTTCAACGGAATCCAGGAAGAACTTATGACAGAGTTCACAGAGTGGGCAAATTCCTTTGATGCAGATGCTTATCCAACAGAGGATGAAATGTATGAACAGATGTATCAGATGATGTATGATCTTATGAGTGCAAGAGTAGACAGCATCACATATAATGATCCACAGGAAGTTGTTGTAGAAGTGATTGGAGAAGACAACGTATACAGCATTTCTGATGGAAGCATGACAGAGCTTGATGAAGCATTATTAGATGTAGCAACAGAGTAATTAAAATCAGAAATCATTATTAATAAGAAGAAGGCAGGTAATTGCAAAAGCAGTTACCTGCCTTCTTCTTATTAATAATTTTATAAATGTTTTACTTGTTTTCTTTAAGGGCATTTGTTACAATCAACACAAAGCATATATTCTAATTTTCGAATGGCAAAAGCCAATCTAAATTTCTGGTATCAATTCAATGAAAATTCTATGCTTTTAAATTCTAATTACAATTAATGAACGCATAGTGCATTGGATAGGCGGAATTTCAGAATCGAAAATGAGATATGCAGTCCTGCTTTTCCGTGCATTATGGGAAAAGGAGGAAACATGAAAACTTGAAAAAGTTACATCGGATGGTAACGGCAGTTAAGCGGGATGGAGAGGTAGGTCTTGCATATATGAAGAGTTTTGAGAGAGAAGAGCGGATTCGGAAACAGGGCGAAGCAGAAGGAAAAGCAGAGGAAATCATACGTCTTGGTCGCCGATTTGAAAAATCCAAAGATGAGATAGTGGAATTATTAAAGGAAGAATTAGGCGTAAAAGAAGAAAATGCACTGGAAATTTTAGAAATGTATGATAAATAAAGAAGAACTACATTAAAATATTGAAAGCAGGCATATCATAGTTTTGATATACCTGCTTTTTTACATACAATTTACAAAACCATAGCTTTGTATTTTACGTTCCCCCGTTATGATAACAATTGTCACGAAGACGAGAAAAGAAAGAACAAATCATTTTGGAGGAAAGAAAATGAAAAAGAAATTATTATCCGTAATGCTGGTAGGAGCATTAGCAATCAGCGCATTAACAGGATGTGGAAACAAAGAAACCGCATCAGATGACAGCCAGAAGACAGGCACAACAACAGAGGCAGACCGCAGCAGTGATGCAGCAGATACATCAGATTTTGATACCAGTGAAATGATCAATGTACAGTCCAGAGAAGATGGTTCCGGTACAAGAGGAGCATTCATCGAGCTGTTCGGTATCGAAGAGAAAGATGCAGATGGAAATAAAATTGACAACACAACAGAGGAAGCAAACATCACAAACAGTACAGAAGTAATGCTTACATCTGTAGCAGGTGATGAATATGCAATCGGTTATGTATCACTTGGTTCTTTAAATGATACCGTAAAGGCATTAAAGATTGACGGAGCAGAAGCAACTGCAGAAAATATCAAAGCCGGTACATACAAAATCGCAAGACCATTTAATATCGCAACGAAAGGTGATGCAACAGGACTTGCAGCAGATTTCATCAACTACATCATGAGTGATGAAGGACAGAAAGTAATCGAAGACAATGGTTATATTTCACAGGGAAGCAACGGAGCATTTACATCGGATGGTTCTACCGGAAAAATCGTAGTAGCTGGTTCTTCTTCTGTAACACCTGTAATGGAGAAATTAATTGAAGCATACAAAGCAATCAACAAAGATGCAGAAATCGAACTTCAGGAATCTGATTCTACAACAGGTATGACAGCAGCAATGGAAGGAACCTGTGATATCGGAATGGCTTCCAGAGAATTAAAAGAAAGCGAAACAGAAGGTGGACTTACCGCACAGGTAATTGCAATGGATGGTATCGCAGTAGTAGTAAACAACAGTAACCCAATGGATGAGATGAGTTCAGATAATGTAAAGGATATCTTCACAGGTGCAGTAACAACCTGGGATGAAGTTGCAAAATAAATCTGCAAGTAGGATAAGGTAAGAACAGTATGAATAATTTCAAAGAAAAAGCAATGAAAATAGTATTCTTACTTACAGCCAGTTTCTCCATACTGGCTGTTGCCTTAATCTGCGTTTTCCTTTTTGCAAATGGAATACCGGCAATCAAAGAAATCGGATTGCCGGACTTTCTGCTAGGTACAAAATGGAAACCGGGAAATAACCTCTATGGAATCTTCCCGATGATTTTAGGCAGTATCTATGTAACCGCCGGAGCAATTGTGGTGGGAGTACCAATTGGGATCTTAATGGCAATCTTTATGGCAAGATTTTGCCCGAAGAAGCTTCACAGCTTCTTAAAGCCGATGGTAGACCTGTTAGCAGGAATCCCGTCCATCGTATATGGATTCTTTGGCCTGGTAGTCATAGTACCATTTGTAAGAGAACATTTTAAAGGAAACGGAAACAGTATATTTACCGCATCGATCCTTCTTGGAATCATGATACTTCCAACCATAATCAGTGTATCGGAAGCTGCAATCCGTGCAGTGCCGGAGCATTATTATGAAGGAGCACTGGCACTTGGTGCAACCCATGAGCGGAGTGTTTTTAAAACCGTGGTTCCGGCAGCCAAATCAGGAATTATGGCAGCAGTCATCTTAGGAATCGGCCGTGCCATTGGTGAGACCATGGCGGTTATGATGGTAGTAGGTAACCAGGCGCGTATTCCGAACAGTATATTTAAGGGTGTACGTACCCTGACAACAAATATCGTAATCGAAATGGGTTATGCAACGGACCTGCACCGTGAGGCATTGATTGCAACCGGCGTTGTACTGTTTGTATTTATCCTTATTATCAATCTGGTATTTTCAATTGTAAAAGGAAAGGCGGATAAAGAATAATGACAAAATTCAAAGATAAAATGAATTCTTATAAAAAGCATCCGGGTTCCTTCCTTTTATTACTGCTGGTAGTAGCAGCGGCAATTATAACAGTAGCAGTATTACTTTATCTGGTGGCGTACATATTGATTCACGGTGTGCCATATTTAAAACCAGGTCTTTTCGCACTGGAATATAATTCGGATAACGTATCCATGCTTCCAGCAATGATAAATACATTGGAAATGACGCTGTTTTCCCTGCTTTTTGCAGTGCCGCTTGGAATCGGAGCCGCAGTTTATCTGGTGGAATATGCACCGAAGGGAAGTAAACTGGTTAAAGTAGTCAGAATTACGGCAGAGACCTTAACGGGTATCCCTTCTATTATTTACGGTCTGTTTGGTATGTTATTTTTCGTAACTTATCTGCACTGGGGTTATTCCATGTTAGCCGGTGCGGCAACCCTTGCCATTATGGTATTGCCGGTTATCATGCGAACCACAGAAGAAGCATTACTCTGTGTACCGGATACCTACCGGGAAGGAAGCTTTGGATTGGGAGCCGGAAGACTTCGTACGGTATTCCGTATCGTTCTTCCATCTGCAATGCCGGGAATCCTATCCGGAATCATCCTGGCAGTAGGGCGAATTGTAGGAGAGACCGCAGCACTGATTTATACTGCAGGAACGGTAGCAGACCTTGCACCGAACCTGATGGCATCCGGACGAACTTTGGCCGTTCATATGTATTCACTTTCCAGAGAGGGCTTACATACCAATGAAGCTTATGCAACCGGCGTAGTCCTTCTGGTCATTGTATTACTGATAAATGGTGTATCAACGTTGATAGCCGGGAAATTCACGAAAGGAGATGGAGAAGTAAAATGAGTGAGCAGGCAAAATTTTCTGTCAAAGGACTTGACTTATATTACGGAGACTTCCACGCATTAAAAGATGTGAATCTTGATATCAATGCAAAAGAGATAACTGCATTTATCGGACCATCCGGTTGTGGAAAGTCAACATTTTTAAAAACATTAAACAGAATGAATGATTTGGTAGAGGGCTGTAAGATTACCGGAGACGTAAGATTAGACGGTGAAAATATATACAGCGGCATGGATGTCAGCCAGCTTAGAAAGCGTGTGGGAATGGTATTCCAGAAGCCAAATCCATTTCCGATGAGTATCTATGACAACATTGCATACGGTCCGAGAACCCACGGTATCCACAACAAAGCCAAATTAAATGAAATCGTGGAGACATCCCTGCGTCAGGCAGCTATCTGGGATGAAGTAAAGGATCGTCTGCATAAGAGTGCATTGGGAATGTCCGGTGGACAGCAGCAGAGACTTTGTATTGCAAGAGCACTGGCAGTACAGCCGGAAGTAATCCTGATGGATGAGCCGACTTCTGCACTGGATCCGATTTCCACTTCCAAAATTGAGGATCTGGTAATCGAATTAAAAAAAGATTATACCATTATTATGGTAACCCACAATATGCAGCAGGCAACCCGAGTATCGGATAAAACCGTATTTTTCTTATTGGGAGAGATTATCGAGAGTGGAGATACCGAAAAATTATTCTCCGTTCCAACAGACAAACGGACAGAAGATTATATTACAGGGAGGTTCGGTTAAATGCGTAATCGTTTTGACAGACAGCTAGAACAGTTAAACAATGAATTAATCCAGATGGGAAGCATGATAGAGCATGCCATTGAAATGGCAGTTTCTGCCCTGGTAAACCAGGATACGGAAAAAGCCAAGGAAGCAATGGCATATGATGTGGAAATCGACCATCAGGAGCGTGATATTGAATCCTTATGCATGAAGCTTTTATTGCAGCAACAGCCGGTGGCAAGAGATTTGCGCCTGATTTCTGCAGCATTAAAAATGATTACCGATATGGAGCGAATCGGTGACCATGCCGGTGATATTTCCGAGATGACACTGCTGATGTCTGATGAACCGTATATCATCAGCCCGGAAGAGATTCAGGGTATGGCAAAGGAAACCACAGACATGGTTATCAAGAGCATTGATGCTTTTGTAAAACGCGATATGGAGCTGGCAAAGAAAGTAATCGCACAGGATGATATTGTGGATGACCTTTTCATGAAAGTAAAACAGGATTTAATCCAGATGATCAATAAAAGTGCAGAAAATGGCGAGCAGGCAGCAGATATTCTTATGGTAGCCAAGTATTTTGAGCGAATCGGAGATCATGCGACCAATATTGCGGAGTGGGTCATCTATTCTATTACGGGAAGTCATATTGACTAAAAATTCTTAGACAAAAGAGAAAAAATAAGTACATTTTTTACACTGCTTATACATAATTCTTACAAACTGATAAAATATCCTTGCAAAAAGTCTCTAAAGTGTATATGGTGTATATGTAAGACGAAAAATATGTAAAAAATTGAAAAGTCTATGCATATTACCATGCATAAGGAGGACAAAATGGATATTTTTGGAATACTGACACTGATTGGAGGATTGGCCCTGTTCCTGTATGGAATGGATGTTATGGGAGCTGGGCTGGAGAAAGTATCAGGAGGCAAGTTAGAACGGATACTGGAGAAATTAACTTCCAATCCGCTGAAAGGTGTATTATTAGGAGCCGGAGTAACTGCTGTTATTCAGTCATCTTCAGCAACTACCGTAATGGTAGTTGGTTTTGTAAATTCCGGAATTATGAAACTTTCCCAGGCAATTGGTATTATCATGGGTGCCAATATCGGTACAACGGTAACATCTTGGCTCTTAAGTCTGACCGGAATAGATAGTGGAAATGTATGGATTAATCTCTTAAAACCATCTTCTTTTACACCGGTTCTTGCGATGATAGGTATTGTTTTAATGATGACCGGAAAGAAAAGCAAGAAAGCTGATGTAGGGGAGATTTTATTAGGCTTTGCAGTATTGATGACCGGAATGGAAAGTATGAGCGGAGCAGTAAAACCGTTGGCTGATGTTCCTGAATTTACCAATATACTGACTATGTTCCATAATCCAATTTTAGGAATTCTGGTAGGAGCACTTCTGACAGCGGTGATTCAGAGCTCGTCCGCATCTGTAGGTATACTGCAGGCACTGTCTGTAACAGGAGCATTTACTTATGGCTCAGTTATTCCAATTATTTTAGGACAGAATATCGGAACCTGTGTTACAGCTATGATTTCTTCTGTTGGAGCAAACCGGAATGCAAAGCGAACTGCTTTTGTGCATCTGTATTTTAATATTATTGGTACCGTATTGTTTCTGACATTATATAGTATTTTGAATGCAGTTATTCATTTTCCGTTTGCAAATGATACAGTTGGTGTAGCAGGAATTGCACTGATTCACAGTATCTTTAATATGTTTGCAACTGTAGTTTTATTCCCGTTTACAAAAGGACTGGAGAAGCTGGCATATCTGACACTTCCGATTACAGAAGAGGAAAAGAGCAAGACGGGAGTACAGGAGTTTCCATTATTAGACGACCGTTTTCTTGCAACACCATCCTTTGCCATTGAGCAGTGCCACAGTATGTCCATTGAGATGGCGAACCTGTCCAAGGATTCCTTCTTAGAAGCAATCGGACTTTTGGAGAATTATACACAGGAAGTAGCAGATGACATTATCGCAAAGGAAAATCTCGTAGATAAATACGAAGACAAGCTGCGTGCTTATCTGACCAAGTTAAGCAGTCAGAATCTGACCTATGCAGACAGCCAGAATGTATCTACGCTGTTACATTGTATTACAGATTTTGAACGTATTTCGGATCATGCAGCGAATATCGTAGATTCCATTATCGAGATGAAAAAGAAGGAGCTGGTTTTCTCTAAGAAAGCAGAGGAAGAAATGCATGTATTTGGAAAAGCAGTAGAAGACATTCTCTGCCGTACCATGACTGCATACACTGCCGATGATGAAGAGCTGGCTAAGACCGTAGAACCATTAGAGCAGGTTATTGATGAATTAAATAAAGCAATTAAGAAACGACATATCAAACGTCTCCGGAAAGGAAAATGTTCTATCGAGTTAGGACTGGTGCTGGCAGATATCGTTACCAACTATGAGCGTGTATCTGACCATTGTTCCAACATTGCAGTCTGCCTGATCCAGGAACAGGATAAAGATGTAGAAGAGCATGACCTGACGGCACATATGGATGAAGAAGACAATAGAAAATTTGCAGAGCAGATAAAAGAATATACAGAAAAATACGCTTTGCCGGAAAAATAAAAAAGCCGGGAGGAAAATGCAATGGCACTTATTTATATCGTAGAAGATGATATAAACATACGGGAAATCGAACGTTATGCACTAAAAAACAGTGGATTTGAAGTAGAGGAATTTGATAACGGAAAAGATTTCTTCCAGAGAGTGTCAGAGCAGGCACCATCCCTGATGCTGTTAGATATTATGCTGCCGGGAGAGGATGGACTGGAAATTTTAGGCCGTGTCCGGAAAAATCCGGCAACAGAAAAGACTCCTGTGATTATGGTAACGGCAAAGACCACAGAGATTGATAAAGTCCGTGGACTGGATATGGGTGCAGATGATTATATCAGTAAGCCTTTTGGCGTTATGGAGCTGATTTCCAGAGTGAAAGCATTACTCCGCCGCACCGAAAAGGAAGATGATGGTGATACATTAGCCTGTGGAAGCATAGAGATTGATAATAAGCGTCACAGCGTAACCGTTCAGGGAGAAACCTGTGAGCTTACTTTTAAAGAATTTGAACTATTAAAATATCTTATGATAAACCAGGGCATTGTATTATCCCGTGACAAGCTGATGAATCAGGTCTGGGGATTTGAATACGAAGGAGAAAGCCGTACTGTAGATATGCACATAAAGACGCTCCGGCATAAGCTTGGCGATGGCGGGCAACAGATTAAAACCGTCCGCAATGTGGGCTATGTGATGGAGCCGTAGGAGCATTCATGAAGAAAAAAATAAATATACGATTTATTATGATAGCAGCGCTTGCCATTGTGGTCACAGCGCTGTCTGCTATGTTAGTGTATTATAATATTTTAAAAGAGCAGGTATTTGGAGATTTGAAAGCCTACGCCCATGTGATAGAGCTTTTGAATATAGATGACCTTGCAGCAGGAATAGAAAAAGACCCGTATAATCCCATCGATGATGACCTTCGAATCACATTGATTGGAGCAGAAGGGGAAGTATTATATGAAAGTCTGTTAAATAAGGATGAGATGGACAATCATAATGAACGCCCGGAAATTATTGAAGCAAGGGAAAAAGGCGAAGGCGAAGCCATCCGTTACTCGGCCACTTCCGGAACCCATACCTTTTACTATGCGGAGCGTTTACAGAATGGAAATGTGCTTCGAATCGGAAGGGATTCCGTCAGTGTAAACCGTATTATGGTAAATACTTTAGTGATTGTACTGGTAATTGCACTTTGTATCCTCTTTGTCTGTATGGGAATTTCCCATTATCTGACGAAGAAGCTGGTAGAGCCTATCGAGAAGCTGGCAACGAATATTATGCTGGTGGATGAAAATAATGTATATGAAGAAATCCGGCCTTTTGTGAATACTATTAAGGAGCAGCACGTCAATATTATCAATAATGCGCAGCTTCGCCAGGAATTTACCGCGAACGTATCCCATGAATTAAAGACACCGCTGACGGCAATTTCCGGTTATGCGGAGTTAATCGGAAACGGAATGACCGGTAAAGAGGATACCATCCGTTTCTCTAATGAGATACATTCCAATGCCAACCGGCTGTTAAGCCTGATTAATGATATTATAAAGCTTTCCGAACTGGATGAAGCAGACCACCAGATGGAAATGGAAAGAATCGACCTTTATAAACTGGCAGAGAACTGTGTGCAGATGATGCAGGTGACAGCAGAGAAGCAGGGAATCAGGCTGACGTTGCAGGGAGAAAGCACCATGGCCATGGCAAACAAGGGACTGATGGATGAAGTCTTTTATAATCTTTGCAGCAATGCCATCCGCTATAATAAGCCAGGCGGAAGTGTCACAGTAACGGTAGGAACAAAGGATGAGCGTCCGTTCTTAAGTGTAGCGGATACCGGAATCGGAATTCCAAAGGAATGCCAGGAACGTGTATTTGAGCGGTTTTACCGGGTAGATAAGAGCCGTTCGAAATCCACCGGCGGAACAGGACTTGGACTTGCCATTGTAAAGCATATTGTGGCACAGCATAATGCTGCCCTTCACTTGGACAGTGAGCTGGATGAGGGAACCACCATAGAAATTGTATTTTAGGAAGAACAAGAATGGAAAGAATTGACATAAATTATCATTTAGCGTATATTTGAATAACAATCCGTGAGGGAGTAGTTCGCGTGAATACGTGATTTGTCAACAACCTCGGTCTGATGAAGGCCTGGCAAATCTTAATGAATGAGACTCATGTATGCAGCACAGGATAACTGCATACATGCAGTCTCATTTTAAATATACTATCGGAGGAAATTGTGTTTATGGTAATGTTCTTTACACTCTTACTGATGGGAGCAGGTCTTTCGATGGATGCTTTTGCAGTGTCTATTTGTAAGGGACTTTCCATGCGGAAGGTAAACAAAAAGCAATGTCTTGTAATTGGCTTATTCTTCGGAGGATTCCAGGCACTGATGCCATTTATTGGCTGGGTACTGGGAAGCCAGTTTGAACAGTATATTACAAGCATTGACCACTGGATTGCATTTATCCTGTTAGGATTTATCGGTGGAAAAATGGTAGTGGAAGCAATCCGGGAAAAGGATGAAGCAGTAGAAGTCGGGAAAATGGACTCGCCACTGGATTTAAAAGAGATGTTTATTCTGGCAATCGCAACCAGCATTGATGCCCTTGCCGTTGGAATCACATTTGCATTTCTGCAGGTGCCAATCGTTGAGGCAGTTTCCATCATCGGGATTACGACCTTTGTGATTTCTGTCATTGGTGTGTATGTAGGAAACTTCTTTGGAAACAGATATAAGAAGAAGGCGGAATTGGCTGGCGGTATAATTCTTATCTTAATCGGACTTAAGATTTTGCTGGAGCATCTTGGAATTTTGGCATTTTAAAAGAAGGAGGAACATAATATGACAACAATCTGGACATATGTATTACTGGTAGTTGGTTTTGTACTGTTAATTAAAGGAGCAGATTTCTTTGTAGAAGGAAGCTCGGGAATTGCAAAGAAATTAAAGGTGCCATCGTTGATTATCGGACTTACGATAGTGGCAATGGGAACGTCCCTGCCGGAATGTGCCGTCAGTGTGGCAGCATCTATTTCCGGAAACAATGCCCTGGCAGTCAGTAATGTAGTTGGCTCAAATATCTTTAACCTGATGGTGGTTTGTGGCTTCTGTGCCGTAATTACACCGCTTGCAGTAGGAAAAAAGACCTTAAAGCAGGAATTTCCGTTTTCTGTGCTTATGGCAGCCCTGCTTTTAGTGCTGGGTTACATTGGAATGAGCGTTGGCAGAATAGATGGTGTGATTTTATTGATTTTCTTTGCTCTCTTCATGTTCTGGATGGTGCGTTCTGCATTAAAGGCAAGAACAGCAGGAATTACAACAGATGCTTCCGAGGAAGCAGATGAGATTGAACGCGCAAAGCCAATCCCGGTATGGCTCTGTCTTGTATACATTGTGGGTGGAGCAGCAGCCATTGCATTTGGTGGCGACATGGTAGTAGACAGTGCGTCTGCTATTGCAGCAGCATTTGGTTTGAGCCAGAATTTAATCGGGCTTACGATAGTAGCAATGGGAACGTCATTACCGGAGCTGGTAACCTCTATTGTGGCAGCCCGTAAAAATGAAGTAGATATGGCTTTGGGAAATGTCATTGGTTCTAATATTTTCAATATCCTTTTTGTTCTTGGTATTGCCGCAGCCATAAGTCCGGTCGCCTTTATCATGGAAAATGTGATTGATATTGTAATCTTAATTGCAATGAGCATAATGGTACTGCTGTTTGCCTGGAGCAGGCAGAAAATAAACCGCATTGAAGGAGCAATTATGCTGCTTTCCTATGCGGGATATATGGTCTATATCTGTATGAGATAATATATTTGATAAGAAATAAGAAGCCCGTTTTTGTGGGCTTCTTATTGTGTTATGCGCGCAGCAAAAATATCTGTAAGAAGCTGCCGGTGGCAGATACTGCAGGATGCTGACTAATTTTCCGATTCTTCTAACTGGGAAAGTACATTGTTAAGCTGGAAGGTGGAGCTGTCTATCAGGTCCGGAATGGAACCTAAGTATTCCAGATGAAAGCCGGCATAGCGGAAGAAATAGGTTGTTCTTAATCCATCATCCGGGATGGCAAGCTCGATATATTCATCTGTTGTATCAAGGTCAATGAGATAATATTCATTTGTTATATCGGAGGCAGCACTGCGGGACAGTGTAAAGTCGCCATTATAAAGCATTTCAGAATAATCTGTTCCATCTACCGTCAGGGTAGAAGAAAGCATTCCCGTTTCTTCGTTGTAAGTGGTGTCATAGTAGACGGCATCCATTTCTCCGTTTCCATCCATATCTGCAGAAACAGCAGACCCCATTAAAGCGTTCAACTGAAAATTACCGGTGTAATGATATTCAGCCTTCAGGGCATTCAGCTGCTGATAAGGAACGGAAAATAAAAGTGTATCGGAATAAGACGGTGTAATAGCACCATGATTGGCGATAAAGGTAATACCGCCTTTGGTAAAATACCAGTTGCCATCCCTCAGTACATGTTTTAAAAGGTTCGAAGATACATCGGAGCCGTCATGTTTGGCAAGCTGGCTGATTTTGCCGTAGTTCGGTAACAAAAGCTGCTGGTTAATAAAAGAAAGTGCACTGTTTATCAGGGCATTGGAATCTGTAGCAATATCAGAAAGAGTAAGTGTTTTGCCATTTTCCAGATCATAATTAAACCCACCATAAGCAGCACTGTGGGTCTCCTCACTGGTAAATTCTTTTCTGGTACTCTCAAAAGAGATAATCCGGCTGTCCTGTCTGGTACAGGAAAAATCCTCATCTAAGTGATAGGCGGAAAAGGAATCCGGTGACTCAGCAAAAGAAATTCTTGCGGAAAGCAGACTTTCTAATCGGGCATCCTGGAAAGCATCCAGTTCTTCGTTTAAAGATTGTGTAATGGTTTTGGAAATCTTCGGATGACCGTCTATGGTCACCATGGGTTTCTGATAGGAGGTATATAATAAAACAGTAGATAAATCATCGGCATGATAAGTCTCTGTTTTGGAATTAAATGTTATTGTTACCGGGTCATTCCGGGACTGTTCTGTTGACTCTTCTGTAGCGTCCGGCTGTTCACTGCCGGAATCCGTCTGTACAGAAGACTGTTTCTTCCCACCACATCCGCAAAAGACCAGGGTGGCAATACAAATCAGGGCAATAAATCTTTGCTTCATAGATATCTCCTTGTGGTTCGCATTCGTACCTAGAGTATAGCACATTTTATCTGGAAAAATCTTTAAAAAAGAATGAAGTTTTCCGGGGAAAGCGTTAGGGGGTGAAAGAAGCGTAATGTCCGTGCTGTTCAGTGAGTCCGAATGCGACATAAGGGCGGCAAGGGGCACTAAGAATTTCGAAGGGATATGAGATTGACTGGCAACCGGCGTAAATTCACATCCATGTTCATCTGCGCCTCACCGGCACGTCCCTGTGCCGGCGTTGCCTGGCACTATCCGAAATTCCAAGTGCCCCTAGCTGCTCTTATCATGCATCTGCACTTTGCTGAACAACACGGACATTTGGCATTCCAAGTGCCCCTTGCCGCCCTTTTATCGCGTCCGGACCCGGTAAACGGTGCAGACATCCGTTTGACCAAAATTTTATTCTTTTTTAAAATTCGCCCAATTGAAAAGCAATATCAAGAGGTATATAATCAGGTAAAGTGCGGACGCACAGGGGAATATAGTAAGAAAAGGAGGATACACAATGGATTTTTTTGACCGCATGGGAGAGAAACTGGTAACTGCAGGAAAGGATGTCACACAGAAGGCAAAGGATTTATCCGGAACTGCAAAGTTAAACTTTGACATCAAGGCAAAAGAGGATTTTATTGAAAAGCAGTATGCACAGATTGGAAAGCTTTATTATGAAGACCACAAGGAAGAAGCAGATGGTGCATATGGACAGCAGATGCAGGCAATTGCAGAGGCATTTGCAGCAATTGACCATATGAAAGAGGAAGTATTAAAGATTAAAGGAGCGCGTCAGTGCCCGCAGTGTGGCGCTACTGTGCCGGAGGACACAGAGTTCTGTGGAAAATGTGGAGCAAAACTGAATATCTTTGAAGATTAGTGGACAACCTACCCATTTGTTTTGAGAAAATCATACCAATGGGTAGGTTGTTTTATAAAATAACATAAGATATAATAAATGGTATACCAATATAAATGAGAAGGGCAGGGAGGTGCAGTATTTATGAAGAAACGAATGATAAAGCTGACCGGAGTCATGTTACTGATTGCCAGCTTTGTTTTTGGCGGATGTGGGAAGAGTTCGCAGCTAGATGATTATGCTACCAATGAAGACAGCGATGGTGTAGAAGAAAGTTCTGAAGCAGTGGCGTCGGATACATCGGAGAATACCGGGGGAATACCAAAAGATGAGATTAAGGTAGGGGTTCTTCATTTGTCTGATCCGGCTGAGGGAAGTGGCTATACCTATACCCATGACCTTGGTATTCAGGGAATGCAGCAGAACTTAAATCTTTCCGATGACCAGATTGTGCGTAAAATTAATATTTCGGATACTGATGCAGATGCAACCAGAGCAGCAATACAGGAATGCATTGACGAAGGATGTAATATTATTTTCACCACGAGCTGGGGTTATATGGAGACCACCGCAGAGATGGCAGAAGAATATCCGGATATTTATTTTTCCCATGGAACCGGATATATGAGCAATGGAAAGAATTTCAATAATTATTTTGGAAGAATTTATCAGGCACGTTACTTGAGCGGAATCGTGGCGGGCATGAATACAAAGTCCGATAAAATCGGTTATGTGGCAGCGATGGATTCAACTAATTCAGAGGTAACCGGCGGAATTGATGCATTTGCAATGGGAATTTATTCTGTCAATCAGAATGCAAAGGTCTATGTAAAAGTTACAAACAGCTGGTTTGATCCGGACGGAGAGAAGGCGGCAGCAGAGACGCTTCTTAACATGGGCTGTGATGTAATTGCACAGCATTGTGATACAGAATATCCGCAGACATTGGCACAGGAAAAAGGTGTTTATAGTATCGGTTATAATTCTGATATGAGTAAAAATGCACCGGAGGCTTGTCTTTGCAGTGTTATCTGGAACTGGAGTGCCTATTATACATCAGCAGTGCAGAGTGTTATCGACGGAACCTGGGATGGCAGCAATTATTATGGAGGAATGAATGAGAACCTGGTAGGACTTACGTCGCTTGCTGATTTCTGCGCAGATGGAACTACGGAGAAAGTTGAAGAGGCAAAGGCAGCAATCCTTTCCGGGGAAAATGGCGTGTTTGATGGTGTAATTGAGACCAATACCGGAGAAACCGTAGGAAAAGAAGGAAAAACATTAGATGATGCGACAATTACCGGAGGAATAGACTGGTATTTTAAGACGGTTGAAGTGGTAGAGTAGGGGGATGCAAATGAATCTAAAGAAAAAAATTCTGGCAATTACAATTGGACCGGTATTGATATTAGGAATTATCACCATACTATTTACCGTAACCATGGTAAAGAATTCCATGATGGATGAGACAAAGGATGCATTAAAGGGAACCGCTGCCGCAACGTTGGCAGCATATGACCAGAATACCGGAGATTATCTTGAGACCAGCAATGGGGACATCTGGAAGGGAAGTTACAATATTTCCAAATCAGAGAATCTGGTAGACCGGATTAAAGATAATACCGGAATGGATGTAACTTTTTTCTATGGAGATAAACGAATCATGACTTCAGCAACGGATGAGAATGGAAATCGTATCTTAAAATCCAAAGCAGGAGATGTCATTGTAGAAAAAGTATTAAATGGTGGAGAAGAATATTTTAGTGAAGCAGTATCTATAGAAGGAACTTTAAATTATGGTTATTTTATGCCGGTATATCAGAATGGCTCCGATACAGATATTGTGGGAATGGTATTCGTAGGAACCAATAAGCAGGATAAAGATGCTGTTGTAATGCGGCTTTTAGGATCGATTGTGGCAGCGGTGGTGGCAATTATGCTGGTCTGCCTGATTGTCAGCACGAAGCTGGCAAGCACTATCAGCAGGAATATCAGAACCAGTATTAAAACGGTGGAGAAGATTGCAGCAGGCGATTTGAATGTACAGGTGAATAATAAGCTGCTTAAGAGTAAGGATGAAATCGGAGACCTTTCCAGAGTTACGATTACCCTGCGTGATGCGATGCAGCGGACAACACTTGAAATCAATCAGAATGTGCAGAAGTTGTTAGAGGCATCTTCTCTGCTTGGAACAGCGGCCGATAATACCAATGGAACCATGAATAAGGTGCGCACAGCCGTAAACCGTATTGTAGAAAATTCTACGGAGCAGGCAGAGAATTCAAAGAGTACCTCAGAACATATGCGGCTGATGGGAGATAATATAACAGAGACTTCTGCTGAGGTGGAGGCATTAAACAGCAATGCGGCATTTATGCATGAATCCAGTGAAAAAGCAGCGGAGACACTGGCAAATCTCCAGCGCATCAATGGCGAAGTAGAGCGGATTATTGGCGAAGTACAGGAACAGACCAACCGTACCAACGATTCTGTCCAGCAGATTTACAAAGCAACCGCATTTATCGCATCGATTGCAGAAGAGACAGATTTACTTAGTCTGAATGCATCCATAGAGGCAGCCAGAGCAGGAGAGAACGGAAAAGGATTTGCCGTAGTTGCAGAACAGATTAAGAAATTATCTGAGCAGTCTAACCAGTCCAGCAGTGAGATTGAAGAGACTGCCATGATGTTAAGTGAGGATTCCCAGAAGGCTGTAGAGATTATGCAGAAGATGCAGGAAATCATTATGAGCCAGAGTGAGAGCATGCAGGATACCCAGAAGGTGGTGGAAGAGGTTGTGGCACAGATAGCCAATTCCATGCAGAGTATCCAGCAGATTAAAGAGACCACAGAGCATCTTGCGAATGTGAGAAATGAGGTTCTGCAGGCAGTTGAGACTCTTTCTAATATAGCGCAGGACAGTGTATCCGGAACGAAAAAGACTTACGAAGATACGGAAGAGGTTGTAGATACCTTTAAGCAGGTATACATGAGCGCAGAGCAGCTTCGTGAGATTGCTGACCAGCTGGCAGGAAGCGTACAGTATTTCCATGTGGAATAAATATACAACCATAGCAATTCTAAAATTGTGAAAAAGTGCCTTTGAAATCGCAGACTGAAAAGTTTATCATAAAAAGCGAAAATATGCGGTGTCAGAGGTGAGAAAATGTATCCAATTGGAGCATATATTGTAAAATCAACAAATGGAGTATGCAAAATAAAGGACATTGTAAATCCGGATTTTGTAGCAGATTCCAACAAATTGTATTATAAAGCTAATCTATCAGAGGAAAAAGACGCGCCAGGAGCAGGGAAAGAAAACAACTACAGTAGATGGACGTTATTTTAATCTGGCAGAAAATCTTCTCTATTCTGAACTTGAATTAGTATTGCAGAAAAATAAAGATGAGATTTACCAGATGATAAAGGCAATTTGTGAAGCTTAAGGATATCGGATGGTCCGGTTGCAAAGGTTGACTTTTCAAATAAATTGTGTTAGTTTTACACCTAGATGATAAACGCAAGGAAGAAGAGAGTACATTTATCGGAATTGTACAGAGAGTTCCAATAAACCGCAAGGTTTAGCTGAGATGGAATCAAGGGCGATAGATGGAAGATGGCTTTGGAGTGGCGGGGCTGAATCCTAAGAGACAAGGCTTCGACAGGACCGCCTGTTATAGCGGGGAGTATTGCAGGATACTTCATGAGGCACATATTGTAAGGTATGTGTAAAATAGAAGTGGTAACACGGATAACACCCGTCTTCTTTCATTAGAAGACGGGATTTTTTTTCGCGAGTAGCGATGAAAATGCCGTGCTTGCACGAGCATTTGAGGAGCACCGCGAAAACCTGTGAAACGAAGTTTCTCAGGTCGCGAGTAGCGAAGCAGCTCGCAGGAACGTTTGAGAAATACCGCGAAAACCTGTGAAACGAAGTTTCTCAGGTCGCGAGTAGCGAAGCGGCTCGCAGGAACGCTTGAGGAGCACCAAAAGTATAAAAAGGAGAATGAAGATGAGCAGCAAAGGAAAGTTTTACATGACCACCGCGATTGCCTACACATCAGGTAAACCGCACATTGGAAACACTTATGAGATTGTACTGGCAGACGCAATCGCAAGATACAAGAGACTGGAAGGCTATGATGTATATTTCCAGACCGGTACCGATGAACATGGACAGAAGATTGAATTAAAGGCAGAGGAAAAAGGAATTACACCGAAGCAGTTCGTAGACGAAGTTGCCGGAGAAGTAAAGAGAATCTGGGATTTGATGAATACTTCTTATGATAATTTCGTGCGTACTACCGATGAAGACCATGAGACACAGGTTAAGAAGATTTTTAAGAAACTTTATGATAAAGGTGATATTTATAAGGGTTCCTATGAGGGACTTTATTGTACTCCATGTGAGTCTTTCTGGACAGAATCCCAGCTGGTAGATGGAAAATGTCCGGACTGTGGACGTGAAGTACAGCCGGCAAAAGAAGAAGCATATTTCTTTAAAATGAGCAAATATGCGGACCGGTTAATCGAATATATCAATGAGCATCCGGAGTTTATCCAGCCGGTATCCCGTAAGAATGAGATGATGAACAACTTTTTACTTCCGGGACTTCAGGATTTGTGCGTATCCAGAACCTCATTTTCCTGGGGAATTCCGGTAGACTTTGATCCAAAGCATGTAGTATACGTATGGCTGGATGCACTGACCAACTACATTACCAAGATTGGCTATGATGCAGATGGCAATTCTTCCGATTTATTCAAGAAGAACTGGCCGGCAGATTTACACTTAATAGGAAAAGATATCATCCGTTTCCATACCATTTACTGGCCGATTTTCTTAATGGCATTAGACCTGCCACTGCCAAAGCAGGTATTTGGACATCCATGGCTCTTACAGGGTGGCGAGAAAATGAGCAAATCCAAGGGAAATGTAATCTATGCTGATGATATGGTAGACCTCTTTGGTGTAGATGCAACCCGTTATTTCGTATTGCATGAGATGCCATTTGAAAATGATGGAATCATTACCTGGGAGCTGGTTGTAGAGCGTTTCAATTCCGACCTTGCCAACATCCTTGGAAACCTGGTAAGCCGTACCATTTCCATGAGCAATAAATATTTTGACGGTGTCGTAAAGAGCACCGGAGTCACAGAAGAAGTAGATAATGACTTGAAGGCAGTCGTAACCGGTGCAAGAGATAAGATTGCAGATAAGATGTCCGGACTTCGTGTGGCAGATGCCATTACAGAAGTATTTAACGTATTCCGCCGCTGCAACAAATATATTGATGAAACAGCACCTTGGGTACTGGCAAAGGATGAAGCAAAGAAAGACCGCTTAAGCGAAGTGCTTTATAATCTGACCGAGTCCATCGCTATCGGCGCAAGCCTTTTAGCAAGCTTTCTGCCGGAGACCGCAGAGAAAATCGCAGCGCAGCTTAATACAGGACTGCGTGGATTTGATGAGCTGAATCAGTTTGGACTTTATCCAAATGATAATAAAGTAACGGAGAAACCGGAGATTCTTTTTGCAAGATTAGACCCGAAGGAAGTAATGCCGAAGGTAGAAGCTATCCGCGCTGCCCAGAAAGCAGAATTCGAAGCAGAGCAGAAAGCATTGGGCAAAGATGTACCGGTAGAAGGTGCAGGAAGTGATGAAAATGCAAAAGTAATCGACATCGAGCCAAAAGAAGAGATTACTTATGATGATTTTATGAAAATGCAGTTCCAGGTTGGTGAAATCATCGAGTGTAAGGCAGTAGAGAAATCCAAGAAATTACTGTGTTCACAGGTAAGAATCGGAAGCCAGGTAAAACAGATTGTATCCGGTATCCGCAAACAGTACACACCGGAAGAAATGGTCGGCAAGAAAGTTATGGTATTAGTAAACTTAAAACCGGCAAAACTTGCAGGTGTATTATCTGAAGGAATGTTACTTTGCGCAGAGGATGCAAATGGAGAATTAGCACTTCTGACACCGGAAAAGGATATGCCGGCAGGAGCAGAAATCTGCTAAGTATAAGATTTTCCGATTAGCTATATAAAGAACCCCCGGAAGAACCATTGCAAATTGGTTTTTCCGGGGGTTCTATTATGCGTTGCGGCTGCGTTTCTGGTATTTGCTGGAAACCAGATAAATACAGAATATTGCGACGAAGAAGCCAAACTGGATACCGATAAAGCGCCAGTATTTCGCAGTGGTAAGTATTTCATCCGATATACCGCCTAGCATGGAATTGAGGCGGATATACCAGTAGGTTGGAAGAAAATGCGCCACAGCAAGAACACCTTTTCCCAAAAGGTATTGCGGAACGAAGATTCCGGAGAGGAAACTCAATCCCAGGGAGGCAACATTTGCAATCATACTGAGGGACTGCTGTTTGAGTGCAAAAGTACTTACAAGGAGCGTAAGTGCTATGGAAAACAGCAGAACCATGGCACTGTTTAAAAGAGAGTGGAGTCCGTTTATCGAGAACAGAGTGTCTGGTCCGTAGATAAAAAGTGCAGTCAGGATAAAGAGCAGCCATACAAAGAGACTGAATACGATACATCCTAAAGTAATCTGCGCATTTCTGGACTTTAAGGAAAGAGAGGAGCAGGAAATCCTTGCACCTAAATCTTTCTGGTTAAAGGTCATCAGAATCGGAGTCATACCAAGTAACAGCATATTAATGAGCACATAAGGAAAATACTGGAAGAAATAGGTAAGTCCAATCTGTGCACCATCCGTTTCCTTTTCTTCAAGGTTAAGAACCGTAGTATCGTTTCCTTTGGAAAGTGATTCACTGGATTTTGTTACTGCTTCGGAAAGAGAGAAGCCACCAGCCATAAATAAGCGGACACTGGAAAGATACTCAGTTACCTGCTGGTCTACAAAATAGCCATTGGAGTTGTCCTTTCGCATGGAAACCGGAAGGAAATCTCTGGCATCAGAATCAGTAAGCTGTTCTTCAAAACCTTCCGGGATGGTTAAAATATAGTCAACCTTTTGATAATAAAGGGCATCCTGTAAGGTCATAGTATCTGTATCCTTTAAAGTGACCGGATTGTGCATGGAGGAAAGATAATCACTTAAAGCGTGGCTTGCAGTGCTGTCATCCTCATCAATAATATAAATGTCTGCCTTTGTGGCAGTAAAAGAAGTTTCATGGTCGGATGCTCCGATTTTACTCATGGCAATTACAACAACGGTAAAAATAATATAGTATAAAAGCACCGAAGGAAATTTCTTCTTTGCAATTTTCAGAAAAGTTTTAAATACTTGCATATCTTTTCCTCCTTGTCAGTAAGAATCCACCCAAACAGAAGAGAGCGGAAATGCCAACCAATGTCAGAATACATTGGTAATACTGGTTTAGGTTATCCTGAATGCCCAGTGTATAGAAGGCACGGGAAATCAGGGCAGCCGGTGAAATCCGGTTGATAACCGGGCAGGTATTCTCGACAATGATCCACATATTTCCAACCATAAGCCCGCTTAAGAAGCAAAGCAGCAGACTGCCGGAGACAAGAATTCCCTGTTTCGTTCCCTCGGAAAAGGCTCCGATGGAACCTACGAAAAAGCCCATGGTAGTTCCGGTCAGACAGCCGACAAATACCGTTAGGATTGCCAGTGGGAGATGGTAGGTTAAATCAATCTTAAGCACCAGTACAATAAATGCAAAGGAAACCAGATTACAGATAAACTGGAATATCACATTGGAAAAAAGCTCTGCTATAATGACCTTCATTTTATGAACCGGAGAGATATTGCGTCTTGCACCAATGGCGGAGAGATTTCCCTGGTTATTGAGGGAAATATACAGTCCGGAAAGGCTGGTAAAGAGGCATGCCATAGCCATCAGATTGTAAAAGTACTGTGTATAAGTATTGGTATTATGTTTGTTTAAAGAAACTTCTTTGGTATAAGTAACCTGTTCAGAGAGACTTTGAAGCAGTGCTTCTAAGTTCTCCGGGTGATTTTTTGCAGTATCCGCAATGGCAGAAACCGAGGAATTGTACTGCTTTACAAATGCCTGCAAAACACTCTGATTCATGCGGACGGTATCAGAGCTGGAAGAAGAAACCGTAAGGGAAAGTGTGACTGTATCAGATGCAGAATCATTTGTATACAAAATGCCATCCACTGTCTGGTCCTTTAACAGGGAAACGGCTTTTTCTTCTGTGCAGTAGGTTGGAACAAAGAGGGCAACGCCATCTTTTAATTCCGTTTTTTCTAAAAAGGTCTTGATATTTTTTAATGCATCCGAATTATTTTCTTCTACAACAGCAATGGAAACCGGCTTTTGTATTTCGGAACTGCTGATATTGGAAAATGCTACCTTGAACATAATGCCAAGCAGAATCGGAAAAAGCAGTATCCAGAACATCTGCTCCCTATTTCTAAGGAGAATCCGGAAATGATATTTCATGATTTGAAGCATATCTTTTTCCTCCTAGTCTCTTAATTCTTTGCCGGTAATCTCTAAGAATACGTCATTTAAGGTCGGAAGCTCGGAATACACTTTTCCGAAGGTAATCTCATGCTGCTGCAGATAATCCAGCACATGAATGAGATTGTGGCTTCCACCGCTGCATAAAACAGTCAGCATGTGATTTTCGTAAGTCACTTCATAAACATGTTTTAAAGCACGGATTTCATCGATTGCTGCATCCGGCAGGTCTAAGATATCAATGGAAATGCTTTCGCTCTTCTTAATCATCTGCTTTAATTCATCCTTCGTGCCGATGGCAAGATTTTTTCCTTTGTCCATAATGGCAATCCGGGAACAAATCTGCTCCACCTCTTCCATGTAATGGGAAGTGTAAATGATGGTGGCACCGTTCCGGTTCAGCTCCACGATTCCCTCAAGAATCTTATTCCGGCTCTGCGGGTCAACGGCAACGGTCGGCTCATCCATGATAATCAGCTTTGGTTTATGGGCAATGCCGCAGGCAATATTTAACCGCCTTAAAAGTCCGCCGGATAATTTCTTCGGAAAGAATTTACGGAAATCATCTAAGCCTACAAAAGCAATGGCTTCCTCTACATACTGTTTCCGGAGTGCTTTATCTTTTACATAAAGCCCACAGAAATAATCAATGTTTTCATATACCGTCAGTTCATCTACTACGGCAACGTTCTGCATAACAACGCCGATTTGCCGCTTCAGGTCATAACTATCCGGGTTCATCTTTTTCCCAAATACTTCAATGTTTCCTTTGTCATAGGAAAGCAGGGAAAGAAGGCAGTTGATGGTCGTAGTCTTGCCGGAACCGTTTGGACCGAGCAGACCGAAAATCTCACCTTCTTCAATTTCTAAGTTAAAGTGGTCTAATGCTACAAGCTCTTTGTAGCGTTTCACCAGGTTTTCTATTTTTACAACTGGGGTACTCATAGGTTTCCTCCTTTTTTAGGTTGATTGGTTGTGCAGGCGATTGCGAGAGGAGAAAAGAAATTTATAAAAACTGTTTTGCTGTGTTACATCAAAAGCACTGGAGTGTTCGTCGAAACTGGATACTGCATGATGCTTGAAAAGGGGCACTAAGAATTTCGAAACATGAGTAGTTTTTTCGGCAACCGGCGCAAATTCGCATCCATGTTCATATGCGCCTCGCCGGTACATCCCTGTACCGGCGTTGCCGGATATTGGGCGAAATTCCAAGTGCCCCTAACAAGCCTCATAAGGTATCCGTATTCCGATGAACGCTCCAGCGCTTTTGCCAGACATTGGCAAGCCAGCTTCTTTATGAAATTTTCTCTTCTCGCAATCGCTTATAACCTAAGTATAGGGAAAAGAGCTGCAGAAGGTAAGTGCATTCTGTCAGGAAATAAAATGACATTTGTCATATCTTAATGTTCCTGTTGTCTTTTCCTTGAAAGAATAGCCGTTGCAAGACCAAGGAAGATAAGACCGGAGATAAACATATATAGTATTTTCATATGAGGGGAAAGAGTGGCATTTCCAAAAGAAATGGTAAGTCCCATATAATCCGCATATCCGGTCTTTATTTCGGAGGGGCAATGAAACCATTGCAATTCCTGATTCATCCAGATTTCACGAATGGCGGAAGCCCCCTGAAAGGCTGGAAGAAAGCGGATGATATATTTAAGAGTCTGGGGCATATTGCCGTATGGAACATAAATTGCAGCAAAAAATCCAATCAGAGTACCCAAAAGCGTGGTCAGACCATTGAATGCACTATTGGTATGAATAAAAGAAGCGCATAAAAAGACAAAGGAAGCAGAGGAAAAAATAATTGCAAGAAGTGCAAAGAGAATTTCTAAAGTATCATGGGCAGTTATAAAGGAGCCATTGGCAATACCAAGATAGGTGATTCCGATTATCAATGTGAGCAGGCACATGATAAAGGAGACAATAATTGCAGCAATGACATAACCTGCAACATAGTATCCACGTTTTACAGGTGCAACAAAAAATGCAGATATCTTACCGGATTCCTCATCTCTTACCATGGTTCCCACCAGAGTCATGGAAATGCTTACGGCATTGACAACCAGGATACCGGCAATGGTCCAGATAATGATGAGCGAAGATGCATGAACAGCTTCGTATTTCAGACCGGTTCCAAGAACCTGAATTGTGGAATCAATATTTCCCTGTCCGAGAAATGCAATCATAAGGGTTAACACAATAAGAGTAGAAAGAAGAGAAAAGAATACACTGATTCGGTCTCGGAAATAAAGTAAGATATTACGTTTTATAAATGAAATTAGTATCATAGGTTAATCCTCCAGTTTTTTTCCTGTTATTTGAATAAAAGCATCATCCATACTGCCTTGAATAATTTCAATGCCATCATAGGGAGTGGTTATCTGGGGCATGATATGCAAAGCATCTTTGGTAGTAGATAGGGAAATTGCAATTCCGTTAGGGAGACGATAAGAAGCCAGTGAAAGAGCAGCCAATTCCCGGTTCAATGGTGTAATTTTGTCAGTATAGATTTTTAAAGTATCGGAAGCATATTTATTTTTTAACTGGGATGGAGAGCCGGAAGCAATGATTTTTCCGGCATCCATAATGCAAAGTTGTTGTGCCATAGAGGCTTCTTCCATATAGTGTGTGGTGAGAAAAATTGTCATATGGCGCTTTAACCGGAGACTTTCCAGACAGTCCCACATAAGTTTTCTGGTCTGCGGGTCAAGCCCGGTAGAAGGCTCATCTAGAAATAATATTTCAGGAGTATTCATGAGTGCCCGGGCAATTTCGCAGCGTCGTTTCTGACCACCGGATAATTTACGAAAAGGTCGTGATAATAAATTTTGAATGTTAAGAATTTCGGCAATCTCATAGAGATTTTTTTGAACCGTCTTTAAATCTTTTTCATATAGAAAGCCTCTCATCAAAAGATTTTCTTTTACGGTCAGATAATCATCTAAAGTATTATTCTGAAAAACAACTCCAATTTTATTGCGGATGGCATTGGCTTCTTTTAAAGCATCGTAATCACATATTTTGACAGTTCCTGCAGTTGCTTTCAGTAAGGTACAAAGAATATGAATTGTAGTGGATTTTCCGGCACCATTTACACCGAGCAGTCCAAATAAATCTCCTTTTTTAACAGAAAAAGAAATATCATCTACTGCTTTTATATCGGAATAATATTTTTTCAAGTGTGAAATCTGTATTGCATCCATGTTATGCCTCCTGTAGATAGAGATAAATAATAGCGGTTTTATAAATGTAGTATAGTAGAGTGAGCGGAGGACTGGTAAGTGCATTCTGTCAGGAAATAAAATGACATTTGTCATATCTTAGGAAAAATGATACAGTAAATGCAGTAGAACCCTAAGGAAGGGGAAGAAGAATGTTAAGAATACTGGATAAGTTACTTCTTTTTGCCATGTGCAGCTGCCTTATTTTCCAGTTAGAGGGAGACTACCGCAGAGTTGTAATCTTCATCATTGGTCTGATTGTGGCAGCGTTGACTCTTTATATTGAAAACCGGAAAGTCATTGGTGCATTGCTGATAGCAATGGCAGTACTGTGTCTAATCGAGCCGGGCTTTACTTTTTTGCTGCCGCTGGTATTTTTTGACAGCTTCTGGTTCAGTTTGTGGTGGGGCATGGGATTTGCAGTTTTATTCTTTTATGCACTGCCGGTGTACCAGCCGTGGATGACAGCCATCTGGCTGTTCTTATCATTAGTGGCGGTGCTGTTGGCTCATTGCACCAGGCAGGCAACGGAATTGAAGCGGAATCTGATACGACTCCGGGATACCAGCACAGAGTTAAGCCTTGTGATGCGGGAGAAGAACCGCAAGCTTTTAGAGGAACAGGATACGGAAATCTATATGGCAACACTAAAGGAGCGGAACCGGATTGCAAGGGAAATCCATGATAATGTGGGACATATGCTCTCCCGGGCAATCCTTCAGATGGGAGCACTTGGCACGGTATATGAGGAAGAACCGCTGCATGGTCAGCTTTTAAAGGTAAATGATACCTTAAATCTTGCCATGAATAATATCCGGGAAAGTGTGCATGATCTGCATGATGATTCCGTGGATTTAAAGCAGGCATTATTAGAGGCAACCCGGGAAATGAAGCAGCATTATCATCTGGATTTAGAATACGATATGTCACAGAATGTTCCACGAAAAGTCAAATATTGTTTTATCGCAGCCGTAAAAGAAGCAATGTCAAATATTGTCAAATACAGCAACGGTGACCGGATTGAGATTGTTCTCAGGGAACATCCGGCACTGTATCAGATGACCATCGAGGACAATGGTACGGATGAGGAAAAGCAGAAAAAGGCAACGGAGCAGATGCGGGAAGAAAAGGATGACCTTAAGAGTGCAGCCGGAGGCATGGGACTTTCGAATATGCGGGAACGTGTGGAGTCGCTGGGCGGAAGCATTCATGTAAACTGCGAAAAAGGTTTTAAAATATTTATATCAATTCGAAAGAAAGAGGAGGCAGTATGAGAGTCCTGATAGTAGATGATGACGAAGATGTGGTATTTTCCCTGCAGACCATTCTCTGCGCCAAGGGAGTGGATGTAGTCGGAACAGGCACCGATGGAAGTGAAGCGGTAAAATTATATGAAGAGCTTCAGCCGGACATTTTATTAATGGATATCCAGATGAAGCCAATGAATGGGCTGGATGCGGCAGAGCAGATTCTTGCAGAAGACAAGACGGCAAGGGTGCTGTTTCTGACCACATTTTCCGATGATGAATATATTGTGGAGGCGTTACGAATCGGTGCGAAAGGCTATTGCCTGAAGCAGGATTTTGCAGCAATTGTTCCATCGTTAAATGCAGTCATGAGCGGACAGAGCGTTTTTGGTGGGGAAATTGTGAATAAGCTTCCGGTTCTGATGCAGAATAAGGAAAGCCTTGACTATGCCAGCTATGATATCAGTGAAAAAGAACAGGAAATCATTCACCAGGTGGCACTGGGACGCAGCAATAAAGAAATTGCGGAAGCCTTATTTTTAAGTGAAGGGACTGTCCGCAACTATATCAGCAGCATATTAGAAAAGCTGTCCTTAAGGGACCGGACGCAGCTGGCGGTATTTTATTACCAGCATTTATAAAATAGAAAGAGGATTTTTATGATTTTTGAGACACATGCACATTATGATGATGAAAAATTCAAAGAGGATAGAGAACAGCTGATAGCATCCCTTCCGGAAAAAGGAATAAAAAGGGTAATTAATGTTGGTGCAGACTTCGCCGGTTGTGTGGACAGTGTTGCACTGGCAGAGAAATACGATTATATTTATGCGGCAATCGGAATTCATCCAAGCAATATCGAAGATGCAACGGAAGAAAATTTAGCATGGATAAAGGGAAAGGCTTCCTGGGAGAAAACCGTTGCCATCGGAGAAATCGGGCTTGATTATTATTGGGATAAGGAGCCAACAGTGCAGCAGGCACAGCGGGAAATGTTCTGCCGTCAGCTTGCGCTGGCAAAAGAGATGAGTCTTCCGGTTATCATTCATTCCAGAGATGCCGCAGAGGATACCATGAAAATTATGCAGCAGGCCCATAAGGATGACATTCCGGGTGTCATTCATTGTTATTCTTATTCCAAGGAAATGGCGAAAGAATATGTGAAAATGGGATATTATATTGGTGTCGGCGGTGTAGTTACCTTTAAAAATGCAAAGAAGTTAAAGGAGACCGTAGCAGAAATCGGACTGCCTCACATTGTATTGGAAACTGACTGTCCCTATATGGCACCGGAACCGCATCGTGGCACCCGGAACGATTCAAGAAATCTTATTTATGTAGTAAAAACCATTGCCGAACTGACCGGAACAACACCGGAAGAAGTGGAAGCAGTTACCTGGGAAAATGCAAAAAAATTATTTCAAAAAGTGAGGTGACCTTCCTGTCAGAAGGGAATCAGATTTTATAAATATTTTACTTGTATTATAAATATGCATTTGTTACAATCAACACAAAGCATATATTCTGATTTTCGAGTGGCAAAAGCCAATCTAAATTTCTGGTATCAATTCAATGAATTCTATGCTTTTAAATTCTTATTACAATTTACGAACGCATAGTGCATTGAATAAGCGGAATTTCAGAATCGGAACAGGATATGTAATCCTGCTTTTCCTTGCATTATGGGAAAAGGAGGAAACATGAAAACTTTAGAAGAACTGAATCTGGTGGATGACTTTCTGGTAAACAGCCTGACCAGCCACAAAATTTATGGGGAACAGTCGGCGAGGTATATTTTGGAGTGTATTCTGCACCGGCAGATAGGAAAGCTTACGGTAGTGCCACAGCGTTTCTTCTGCGGAGAAAATTTGGAAACCCACGGCATTCGGCTGGATGTGTATCTGGATGAGGAGAACGGAGAAATCTTTGATATAGAACCGGATCAGAATGACGGGAAAGAAGAAATTGTATCATTGCCACGAAGAGTCCGGTTTTACCATGCGAAGATTGATGCAGGCAATCTGACTGCAGGTGATACCTATGGGAGTCTTCGGAATGTCATCGTAATTTTTATTACAACCTATGACCCCTTTGGACTGAATCGTATGGTGTATACTATCAAGAATTGTTGTATCGAAGTGCCGGAATTAGAGTATGAGGATGGTGCGCAGACGATATTTTTGTATACAAGAGGAAGGGAAGGAAACCCACCAGAGGAATTAAAACAGTTACTGCATTACATGGAGCATTCATCCATAGAGAATGCTTCCACCGAGAATCTGAAAAAGTTACACCGGATGGTAACAGCAGTCAAGCGGGATGGAGAGGTAGGTCTTGCATATATGAAGAGTTTTGAGAGAGAAGAGAGGATTCGAAGACAGGGCGAAGAAGAAGGAAGAAAAGCCGGACTGGAAGAAGGTAAGAAAGAAGGCTTGCAGGAGGGAAAACGAGAAGGTCTGGAAGAAGGCATTATAAAACTCAGCTGTAAACTTGGAAAAGAAGATACGGAAATTCTGTCATTATTGCAGGAAGAACTGCAGATAGATGAAGAGCAGGCGAAACTTATACTGGAAAAATATCAGCAATAAGTAAATAAAAAGGGGCAGCACTCCTACTGGAGTAGCTGCCTGATTAATTCTAAGTGTAGGTGGATAGCCGTTTTATAAGCATCCATATCCCGGTTCTTAAGGGATAATAAAATTTGTTCATGCTCCTGCTGTGCAGTAATTCTTCCATAAGAGGTATTTCCTTCACCATAATAAATCGATTTACTGATCAGGTTATTCAGTGTCATATAGAAGACACGAAGCGGAAGTGTTCAGGGCAGATTCAACCATATCTACAAGATCCGTTTCATTTGGAAGCGTAACATAATTGCCTTTTACGATTACATTCGTAACCAGTTTTTTCTCGGTAAGAATCTTGATGGCTTCCCGGATGACATTACGGCTGACTCCATATTGTGTTGCAAGAACACGCTCGGAAGGCAGACAGTCACCATCCTTATATTCTTTATGTAAAATTAATTGTTCGATATCGTCCGCAATGGACTGGTATAATAATGTTCCCATAGCATTTCCTCTGTTCTGTCAATTTACTGATATTCTCATCCTAAACGTTGTCAAAATAAAATGCAAGGCTTTTATTTATGTGAGTAGCTCGCCAGGCGTGTTTCCCGTAATTATAATGCCTGAATGGAAGCCTCTAAAATGGAAAGTCCCTCATCGATTTCTTCTTTTTTGACATTTAATGGAGTGGCAAACCGCATACCATTTCCATTTACGCCACAGTTTAAGGTAAGCATATGGCGTTCTAAGCAGCCCTTCTTTACTTTTGCCCAGATGTCTGGTGCCGGGGAGCCATCCTCATGGGAAAATTCAATGGCAACCATAAGACCGATACCACGGACATCGGAGATGCAAGGATATTTTTCTTTTAAAGCAAATAATTTCTCTTTTAAATAAGCTCCCATTTTATTGACATTTTCAATTAAGGTGCCATCTTCAAATTCCTTTAAGACAGCGCATCCTGCAGCGGCAGCGCAAGGATTTCCACCAAAAGTGGTTCCATGGGTACCAACCGGCCATTTATCCATAATTTCCGGGGTGGAAATCACGGCACTCATTGGAAGACCGCCGGCAATGGCTTTACCAACTGTCATAATATCAGGCACAACGTCGAAGTTCTGGCTTGCCCACATTTTTCCGGTACGTCTGTAGCCACACTGGATTTCGTCAAAATCAGGAGAATACCATGTTTATCACAAATTTCACGGACACTCTGTACGAATTTCCTGGAAGGAACGACATAGCCGCCTTCGCCCATAACCGGCTCATATAAATGCAGGCAACATCTTCCGGATAGACAATATATTTCAATAATTTATTCAGCTCAAACAGTGCATAATCGGTACGTTCTTCTTCTGTCATACCGGCAGGACACAAATCTTTTCCAGGATATGGCGCAAAGTAGACATTATCCAGTTTATGGTTTCATCTGCATGTACTCTGCTGCCGGGTAATGTCTGCCGGGTAGAGACTGCCAGGTAAAGTCTGCCAGAAAACAATAGAAACATTTATTTATCGGATGCCAGTTCCACCGTGTCTTTCCAGAATCGTTTTGGAATATTCTGACTTTGCAGCTTCGGATTCTTTCTTGCTTCAATGGCAATGCTGTCAAAGAAACCGCACCAGAGCTTCTGGTATTCCTTCTCGGCAGGGGAAAGCCGTGTGATAACGTCCGGATTTAAATTGGATGCATCCGTAAGGAAGTATCCACTGCCGGCTTTGTGAATGGCGGCAATCTGGTGTGTTGCGTCATAAATCATAAAATGTTCCTGCGGAAGGCGGTCAGCAAAGTGTTCTGCCAGAACGGAAATCACCTGATTCTTAGGGTGGATGGCAGAAAACAGGACTCCGTTTTCCAGTTCCTGAAAACGTAAAAAACCAAGCAGATGGTGGGCTTCATTTCCGGTGGAACGGCTCAGTTCAAAGACTCTTGCAATATAAGGATTGCCAAGAGCCTGTAAAATCCGATGACCATCCGCTAAAGAAAATCCATATAAGAGTGTACGGTAAATGCAGTCGGCTTTGTCCGGATGCTCATTCTTTTTCTTATCATCATGGGCAAGAACCGCCTGAAGAATATCCTGATAGACCTCCATGCCAAGACGGGCAATAATGGTGCGTCCAACCTTTTTGCTCTTTTCGGAATCCGGTGTGACAGTAATATATTCAGAAAAGAGTTCGTAAGTTATCGTATCATTGATACAAAGCTTTATATTTTTGTGCCCGTATCTGCTGGCCCAGGCATCATAGATGCCGGTAAAGATGCCATCGATGGAATCTTCACATAGAAATATATTCATGAGAAAAAGTCCTTTCCTGTTTACTGAAAAATCATGGTTATAGCAGTTTATCCGACGCATAAATCGTTGGTGGTCAGTTTAAAATCACTTAAAGCATCTTCATCGAAGAAGGAAATCTGCTTATAACTGAAATCCCGTATTTCCTTCGGAATCTGAGTTATATCCTGCATCAGACAGCTGCAGATATAATCTTCATTTTGTGGAATGGAATACATCATACGACCGGAGCAGGTAATAAAGTAGGCAGCCCGTTTTAAGACAACTCCGATTTTCTTTAAATCGGAAAAATCAAGGCGGCTGTGACGGCGGGCTTTTACAATGCGGTTGGCGGATTTCACACCAATGCCCGGAACACGTAGTAAGGTGTTGTAATCTGCCCGGTTAATCTCTACCGGAAAGGCTTCTAAGTGGCGGAGTGCCCAGTCGCATTTCGGGTCTAAGAAGATATTAAAATCCGGACGCTCTTCGCTTAATAGTTCTCCGGCAGAAAAACCATAGAAGCGAAGCAGCCAGTCTGCCTGATACAGGCGGTGTTCCCGCAGAAGAGGCGGGCCACCGGGAAGGGTTGGCAGATTGGAATTGTGATTTACATTGACAAAGGCAGAGTAGAAGACTCGTTTCAACTGGAAATTCTGGTACAAGCCTTCTGCAACCTTCATAATCTGATAATCGTTTTCCGGGGTGGCACCGATAATCATCTGGGTGCTCTGGCCTGCCGGTACAAATTTCGGGGTCTTACGGTAAACCATCAGCTCATTCTGATTTTCCGTAATGCCATTCTGAATCAGACGCATGGGCTTTAAGATGGTTTTGCGGGACTTATTTGGTGCAAGAGCCTTCAGTCCGTCTGCGGTCGGAAGCTCCAGATTAACGCTCATGCGGTCGGCAAGAAAGCCTGCTTTTTCAATAAGAACCGGGTCGGCACCGGGAATGGCTTTTACATGAATATATCCGTTGAAATGATGGCGGACACGAAGCTGATAAAGGGTCTGATAAATCAGTTCCATGGTATAATCCGGGCTGATGAGAATACCGGAGCTTAAGAAAAGACCTTCGATATAATTTCTGCGGTAAAATTCCATGGTAAGGGTGCAGACTTCGTCCGGTGTAAAGGAAGCCCTTGGCACATCATTGTTGCAGTTATTCTGGCAGTAGGCACAGCGGAAAATGCATTCATTGGTAAAAAGAATCTTAAGCAGGGAAATACAGCGGCCATCGGCAGAGAAGGTATGGCAGATTCCCGGAGCAACGGAATTACCCATGCCACGGCCGTTTCCCTTGCGGTCAACACCGCTGGAGGTACAGGCAACATCATATTTGGCGGCATCCGAAAGGATGGTCAGTTTTTCCATTAAAGACATGTTTTCTGTTATGTTCAAAGCAATCACCTTTTCTATAAAATTCCCAATAATAGTTGCGTAGAACTATTTTCCTCTGTTATCATAAAAAGGACTGGACAAATCAGAACATTTGTTCTAAAATGATTGTAACACAGAAAAATGCAGCTGGCAAGAAAAAAACGAACATTTATTCGAAAAAGATAGAAAGAGCGGTTAAATAAAGGAGCAGGCATGGCGGAATTAGGAAATCCACAGAATACAATAGAGGTACTGCAGAAGTACCGGTTTAATTTTCAGAAGAAATTCGGACAGAATTTTTTGATAGATACTCATGTGCTGGATAAGATTATCGATGCATCCGGAGTGACGGAGGATGATTTTGTATTGGAGATTGGTCCGGGAATCGGAACTATGACACAGTATCTTTGCGAGAGGGCAAGAGAAGTGGTTGCGGTGGAGATAGATAAGAATCTGATTCCGATTTTGTCGGACACACTGAAGAATTATTCCAATGTAACAGTAATTAATGAAGATATTTTAAAGCTTGATATCTGTAAGCTGGCAGAAGAGAAGAACCAGGGAAAGCCAATCAAGGTAGTGGCGAATCTGCCTTATTATATTACCACACCGATTATTATGGGACTGTTTGAGAGCCATGTGCCAATCGACAGCATTACGATTATGGTGCAGAAGGAAGTGGCAGAACGTATGCAGGAGGGACCGGGAAGCAAGGAATATGGAGCACTTTCCCTTGCAGTACAGTATTATGCGAAGCCGGAAATCGTGGCAAACGTACCACCAAATTGTTTTATGCCAAGACCGAATGTGGGCAGTGCGGTTATCCGGTTGACCCGTCATGAGAAGCCGCCGGTAGAAGTGGAAGATGAGAAGCTGATGTTCTGCATTATCCGGGCATCCTTTAACCAGCGCAGAAAGACACTGGCAAACGGTCTGAACAATTCCCCGGAGATTCATTTACCAAAGGAAGTAATACAGGAGAGCATTGTAAGCCTTGGAGTTCCGGAGAACATTCGCGGAGAGGCACTGTCCTTAGAGCAGTTTGCGGAACTTTCCAATGAGATAAGACAGCGTATGAAACAGTAATATTTTACTGGTATACATCCATTTCTGTTACATATATATGTAGAACAGGAGTGGACAGGATATGAAAGAAAAAATAAAAATGATACTGTGTCTGTGTCTGATTATTGCAGGATTACCGATACTTATGACCCTGGTGTTCCAGGGGGATGAGATATTATTGGATACAGACAGCAATGAAATACAACATAAGAGCAGTCATCCCGGTGAAGAAGAGAAGATGGCTGCTCTTGTGTCTATTCTGGCACGGGATATCCCGGTTACCTATGAGGAAGAGGCAATTCGTGCGCAGGCAGTTATTGTGCGGACTAATTATGAATATGCCCTGTCGCAGGGAAAAGCACCGGAGACGGGACTGAGTATTGCAGAGCAGACAAAACTATTTGGAAATGAAAATTATAATCGATATTATCAGAAATTAGAAAATTGCCTGATAGATACCGAGGGGGAAGTCTTAACATATCAGGGGCAGGAAGTCGAAGCTCCCTATTTTGCTGTTAGTGCAGAGAAAACGAGAGGGACAGAGCTTCCTTATCTCAAAAGCGTGGAATCCATATGGGACATTACATCAGAGGATTTCCTTAGGGTGGAATTCTATGATGCAGGAGAATTGGCGGATACCTGCAATCAGGCATTTCCGGAAGCAGGACTTACCGCGGAGGATTGGGTGAATACGCTGGTGGTGACAGAGCGGGAAGAAAGCGGATATGTAAAAACCATACAGGTTGGGAACAGTAGTGTCAGCGGGGAGGAATTCCGCAAGGCATTTTCCCTGAATTCCGCCTGTTTTTATATCAGGGAAATCGATGGCAGGGTACGTATTGTGACCAAAGGTTTAGGACACGGTTATGGACTTAGCATATATGGAGCAAATGAGATGGCAAAAGAGGGAAAAACTTATCAGGAGATTTTAAGCTATTATTATTCTGGAATTGAAATTACAAAAAAATGAAATATAAAAAAGAATAATATATGAAAAAACTGTTCATACTTATAAAAAATAAGATATGGATGGTGAGAAAATGAAAGGAAGAAGATCATGGATGATTGCCCTGGCTGTCATGGTACTGGCAGCAGGAGCAATGACAGCAGTATATAATTATTCCCAGAAGGAAGAAAAAAAGCAGCAGGAAAATGTTGCAGATAAGGATGCAGGAAAAGACAAAGGCAATAAGAAAGAAGATGGAGCTTCGGATGATTTTGTGGCAACGCTTCCAAAGACAGAGGAAGAAGCATCGGAGAAACTGGCAGAAGCAGACAGTATCATAAAACCTTCTGATAACGCAGTTGCTTCAAAGGATTCGGATGGACAGGCACAGTCCGACAGCGGGCAGACAGAAGAAGAAAATGTGGCAAATGCAGCGGCTGAGGCAGAAAATGAGCCAGAGACAAAGGCGGCAGCAGCCACCACAAAAACACTGCATTTTGCGGAAGAGGATGGATTAAACTGGCCATTACAGGGTAATGTAGTCTTAAATTACAGCATGGATCAGACCGTGTATTTTGCAACGCTGGATCAGTATAAATATAATCCGGCAGTGATTATTGCCGGAGAAGTAAATGACAGGGTATCCGCAGCCGCAGAAGGAAAGATAACGGATATTTCCAACAGTGCTGTCACAGGATGTACCGTGACTATGGATTTAGGAGATGGTTATAGTGCTATTTACGGGCAGCTTAAGGAAGTGCCGTATGAAGTGGGCGACATTGTCGGCAAAGGAAAACTGGTAGGTTATATTGCAGAACCGACGAAATATTATTCCGTGGAAGGAAGTAATCTTTATTTTGCCTTGCAGAAAGATAGCGAACCGGTAGACCCGGTAAGCTTCTTTGAGTAAAAGAGCCATACTTGAAAAAAGAGCCGCATACCTATATAATAAAAGACATTAAAAAATACGAAAAAGGGTGCGCAAAAAGATGGATTTTAATGCTTACAGCAGCGAAGTATTGGAATGGTTAGAGGGTGTCCGGAAGAATCGGGGAACAGATGCCGAGAAAACATTGATGCTATGTAAAAATATAAGAGATTATGCCAGAGAGCAGGATGATGAGAAACTGTTAGGCTATGCCTATTATTACAGTGGCGAGACATATTATCTTCTGAATGATGTGGATAAACTGTTTCGCAATCTTTCCTGTTCCCTGCCATACCTGGAGCATTCCAGACAGCATGGTTTATTGGCAAGAGCCTATAATATTCTTGCCATTACTTCCATGAATCGTGGAAATGCTCCTTTTGCCATGGATTATTATCTGAACGCCAGAATGTATTGTGAAAAATATAAATTATACGATATTGGTATTATTATCAATATTAATATCGGTATGCTTTACAATAATTTTGGGGAATACCGGCAGGCAGAAAAATATTTAGGGCAGGCATATGATTTATTACAGAAGAATAAGGAAATACCGGAATATTACAGTTATCTTCTGAATATCTATATAGGACTGGGAAACAGCTGCTTTTATCAGGAAGAGTATATGCAGGCACAGGAATATGCACTGCGGGCAAAAGAGGTGTGCAGTGGACATCTGGAAGAGTTAGAGCAGATTGCCTTTGCCTGCTTTGAAGCAAGACTCTGTAATGCCATGGGAAAGAAAGAAGAATGTGACCAGAATATAGCAATTGTGCAGAAGGTATCAGATACCAGAGTGCCGATTCTAGATATTTTTGATGATCTTTATGCTTATAGTGAGATGCTGTTAGATACCAGAAAGGAAGAGGAATTCTGGAAATTAGTAGAACTTTTAGAGAAGATGGCAAGGGAAGCTAAGATTATTTATATGCAGAAGCGGATTCTGACTTTAAAAATCCGTTATTATAAGCGGCAGGAAAAGAATCGTGAATATCTGCAGGCATGCGGTTTGTTTTTTGAATTGTCCGAGATACTGGAAAAAGAAAATAAATATATCATGACCTGCATCTTAGATATGCGTTATACATTGGAAGAGACGAACCACAGCAGAAAGAAGATGGAAAAAGAAAACAGGATTCTCTTAGAACAGTCCCAGACCGATGCACTGACCGGAATCCCGAACCGATATCGGTTAGAACAGCATGCGCAGAAGGTATTCGAACATGCCATGGCAGAGAAAATCCCTGTGGCAGTGGAAATACTGGATATCGATTATTTTAAACAATATAATGATAACTATGGACATCAGAAGGGTGATTTATGTATCTGCCGTGTGGCAAAGGAAATTCAAAAGTTAGCGGAAAAGGATGGTATTTTCTGTGCTCGGTATGGAGGGGATGAATTCATTTTAATTTATGAGGGATATTCCAGGGAAGCCGTAGTCATTCTTACAGAAAAATTAAAACGTAGTATCCGTGACCTTGATATGGAGCACGCTTTTTCAGAGGCACAGCATTATGTATCCATTTCCCAGGGGGTCTGTTATGATATACCGGATGAGGACAGAACGATGAAGAACTTTTTGCAGAAAGCCGATGATTTACTTTATCAGGTCAAAGAAGAAAACCGGGGAGGAATCTGTATTGGAAGCTGTCGGTAAATGGAACATACATAAGAAAACTGCATAAGATAAAATGTAACGGCCAAAAATCCGCAATCGATACTTTTTTACCAGTTTATGGAATATGAGTAAGATACTTTTTTGGTCGATTGCTTTATATAGAGATAAGACTGGGCGGTGCCCGGTCTACATAGGAAGGATTACATGAAAGAGAAACATAATTACACTTATATGGTGCTCTGCCGGGATGGGAGCCTCTATACCGGCTGGACGACTGATATCGACAAGCGGATTGAAGCACATAACAGTGGAAAAGGAGCAAAGTATACCAGAAACCGGGGACCGGTGGAACTGCGGTATTTAGAGGAATCCGGGACGAAAGAGGAGGCCATGCAGAAGGAAGCAGCCTATAAAAAGCTGACCAGAAAGCAGAAGGATGCGCTGATTTTGTCGAAGAAAAATCTGTTGCAGTAAATTGACAAGCAAAAAACAGTCTGTTATGATTAGCCGCGGTGGCTTTTTATAAAGTTACTGGAGAACAGGTTACTGACAGATGGGAAAAAGTTCCCGCAACAGGAAGGAAAAGAATGAATACAATCAGATTTGATGAATTAGATTTAAATCCGCAGATTTTAAGAGGAATTGCGGACATGGGATTTGAAGAGGCAACACCGATTCAGAGTCAGGCAATCCCGGTGGTTTTATCAGGTGTGGACGTTATCGGACAGGCTCAGACCGGAACCGGCAAGACAGCAGCTTTTGGAATTCCGATTTTACAGAAAGTAGACCCGTCTTTACGGAAAACGCAGGTTTTGATTTTATCTCCCACCAGAGAGCTTGCCATTCAGGTGGCAGACGAAATCCGTAAGCTGGCAAAATATATGCACGGTGTAAAAGTGCTGCCAGTGTATGGTGGACAGGACATTTCCCGCCAGATTAAAGCCCTAAAGGGTGGCGTACAGATTATTATCGGAACACCGGGACGCTTGATGGACCATCTTCGCAGAAAAACCATCCGTCCGGATTTTGTCCATACCATCGTCTTGGATGAAGCGGATGAAATGTTAAATATGGGATTCCGTGAGGACATAGAAACTGTATTAGAATATATTCCGGGAGAGCATCAGACCGTACTGTTTTCTGCAACCATGCCAAAGCCGATTCTTGACATTACAAGAAAATACCAGCATGATGCAGTCAATATCAAGGTTGTAAAAAAGGAACTCACCGTAGCCAACATTGACCAGTATTACTATGATGTAAAGCGCAAGGATAAAGTAGATGTCCTTACGAGACTTTTGGATTATTATAATCCGAAGCTTTCATTGGTATTCTGTAATACCAAGAAAATGGTAGATGAGCTGGCAACGGAATTATCCGGCAGAGGCTATAGTGCAGAGGGACTTCATGGAGATATGAAGCAGTCCCAGAGAGACCGGGTCATGAATAATTTCAGGAAAGGAAAGACGGATATTCTTATTGCAACGGATGTGGCAGCAAGAGGAATTGACGTAGATGATGTAGAGGCGGTATTTAATTATGACCTGCCGCAGGATGATGAATATTATGTACATCGAATCGGAAGAACCGGACGTGCAGGCCGCTGTGGTAAGGCATTTTCTTTTGTAAAAGGCAAGGAAGTCTATAAATTAAAAGATATCCAGCGTTACTGCAAGACAAAGATTTTAGCACAGCCGATTCCATCCACTGATGATGTGGCACAGATAAAAGCTGAAAATATCATGGAACAGATTGGAACTATCATTGAGGAAGAGAATCTTTCTGATATGATAGAGCTGATTGAGAAGCAGGTAAATGAAGCTGATTATACTGCCATGGATATTGCAGCAGCTTTCCTCTATCAGGCAATGGGGGCAGGGGAGAGTTCTTCTGAAAAAGAAGAATACGACTTTGCCAATACCGGTGCAGAAGAGGGAATGGTAAGACTGTTTATCAACATTGGAAAGAAAGATAAGATTAAGCCGGGAGATATTCTTGGCGCCATCGCCGGAGAGTCCGGTATGCCGGGCAGACTGGTGGGAGCCATTGATATGTTTGATAAATATACCTTTGTGGAAGTGCCAAGAGAATATGGAAAAGAAGTCTTAAATGCCATGAAGCATGCGAAGATAAAAGGAAAAGCCGTTAATATGGAACCGGCAAACCAGAAATAAACAAAAAATGAGGGACACGATTTACGTGTCCCTCGCAGTTTTTATACCCGTGAAAACATTTTCTTAAGAAGGGGGTTCAAAGGCTGTATATGGGAAGGGTTCAGACCGTTGATGTCAATGGTATAAGAGCCGTTAATCTGTCGTCCCAGACCAAATCCTAAGAGAACCGTCTTGTCAATCTGATACATATCCCCGTAGTTATACTGATTATAAATATCGTCAAGGGAAAACAGTTCATAGGTCGCACCGTTATTTTCCGGCATGGAAAATACCACGGTTTTCACACCGGTCTGTGGATTTACATAAATATCAACAACCTTGAACAGCCGCAGGGATGCAGATACCGCATCGGCTTTCTGGCGTTTCTCCTTTGGAATAAAGAGGTAGCGGAACAGGATAATGCCACCGAAGATACCAAAGATAGCCAGGAAGGACATTTGAAATTTATGCATAATAGTACCCATTACAATACCATCAAGACCGAATAGCAGAAGTCCGCTTCCAATCATGACGCCCTGCACCTGGTCATTTTCCAGATTCATCGGAATCAGAAGCAGAACAAATCCCAGTAGTAGAAATGCTGTAAAAAGCCAGATATCGCCTTTGTCACTGAGAGGAATATAGGACTTCGTCAACCAGTCATATTTGACAAGCACATAATTATCAGGGTCACTGTTATTGTAGAAAATCGGAATCTTTTCGCCTTCCTCAGGAACATCATCTTCCGTAAAGACCTCATCGGTAACCGGAGTATAAACCGTTCCGTTTACGTTATAAGTTAAAAAAGCCGAGTAGTGGTAATAAACATTATCATTGCTGTCCTCATGTTTGTATTCCTTCAGAGAGAGAACCTGTGCAGACCAGGTGGTGTAGTTCTTATACTTTGCCCCATAAGTAAAACGATGAACCACTCCAAGATACAAGGCCCCTGCAGTTAAGACCGCCATAACGGCAGCAATAATGTAGATGGTACTTTTTTTCACATATCTTTTTACAATCATAAACCTTCTCCTTCGTATATTATTGATTTACAAAATTTTTAATTTTATCCCGTTTATCGATGCCTAACTTTTCCAGAATTCCTGCTACATAATGCTTAACTGTGTTCATTGAAAATCCCAAATACTCTGCAATTTCCTGATTGGTCCAGTTCCGGCATGCCAGCATTGCAATGGAAAACTCCAATGGAGACAGGAGATCCGTCACTGTTTTTTGCATCTTAGGATTGTGGATTTTCATCCAGCTACGACTAAATGAGATTATCCCGCCAGCCAACTGCTTATAAATCTCTGGTTCTTTTTTTCGGACACAGACCTCCAATAATCCCTGTAACAGCCCATGATACTCAATAAATGGCTCCCAAAATCTATCCGGTCTGGCCATTTCCCATGCAGAATTTACTGAGTGTATGGCTTCTTTTTGTTCTTTCAGATTAATCTGACACATTGCCTGCACACAGTTCAGATATATTATGGGTATGGGATATGTCGTATCTGCCATCAAAAAAGCTCCCTGGACAAGGCCCTTTGCCCGGGCATATTCCTGCCTTAAATAAGTTTCATGTGCCAGAAGGCTGATTGCAAACAATCTCTGGCCTGTTGTGCCGCTTTGGAATCTCCAATTGTCAGATTGGCAAAGGTATAGAGCATATCTGCAGATAAACGAAGCATGATATCTTCTTGTGACAAATATGGTTTCACAGTCTCTGCACACAGTTCTGCATTAGCAGAAAAGTAATAATATTCTGCTAATGCAATCTGTGCTGATTCTTTATCTTCCATTTCTTTAATTACTTTTTCAGCGTTTCCTGGCTCAAATGTGCTTCCGGTTAAAGGAAGTACGGCTCTGTCCGATAATACCATCATATCCCCGTTCCTTTCAATGAAAAATTTTCCTATCCCAATTTTTGATTGCTTTAATGATTCCAGATATATTTAAGTATATCACAAGTGGGGCATATAGCACATCTTTTCTTCCTGACACCGCAATCATGAACACTACAATCTCGGTACTCCTTTTTTGATAACATGAGGGTCATTTTCTGGTAATACAATGGTTCTATATTGGAGCATTTTTGACGGAATGAAAGATGCTCTCTATATAACGTTTCCTGTAAAATGATACAGTTTGTTACATAGAGAGCATTTTTATGGGGTAATATTTATTTACAAATGTTTCTTTTTACGATAATAAACGGTACCAGCAATAATAATTTCTGAAACAATCAGCCATGCCGCCCATACCAAAGGATTATTATAATCCCCTGTCTTTGGAGATTTATCCGTAGTCTGCTTTGTATTATTTTGAGCTGCAGGATGGGTATTTGAGGCTGTAGCCGTTTCCTGATTTTTATTGTCTGGATTCTGGTTTACGCTTGCCTGGATGGTAAACGTAGTACTTGCAGAACCATCTGTCCACAACATTTCCAGGTTATGTGTTCCGGCAGTCAGTGTATTCAGGTAAGAGGATTTCAAAGTAACAATGGTTGAACCGGACTTCACATCATAATTATCTTTTCCAATCTGAACACCATCTACTTTGATTCCGGCAAATTTAGAGAACTCTGCATCCACCCGGATGGTAAGGCTGTTGCCACTCTGCAGGACATAGCTGCTTTCGGTTCCTTCAATAATTTTATAAGAAGTTTTGGTTTCTTCAGCTCCGGCTTTTACCGGCGGGATTTCGACTGCAGTTTTAGCATAATTACAAACTGTACACTGCTCATGCTTAGAACCTTTTTCCGTAGACGTAGCTTCCTTGTCGATTACCCAGGTAAAGCTATGTCCGGATTGATTTATTTTTTCACCACATTCACAGGTATTCCAATGATTATCCGCATCGGAATGCCATCCGGTACGGTCTGCTGTATGCTCTGCTGATTTTGCGATTACAACATCCAAAGAAGTAATCATATTTGCTCCACTTGCATCACTGAAATAACCACCGCAATTTGCACAGACCCAATATTGTATATTTCCCTCTGTCAGATGAGTTGCTTCTTTTCTGTCAACCTTAGACAGTGTATGTCCGCCAAGATAACTGCCGCAGATATTTGAGAGCAGGGAGGTTGTGTCTGCTGCCTTAATCTGGTTGGAACCAGGTGTTCCACTATCCGCACCTACAGCATTGAGTGAAGGGTTCTTCTTTTTATCAAAAGCGCAGCCAGCAGTGGTGCCATTATTATCATATCCAATGAATCCACCCGGTGCAATTGTTGGATGAGAACCTGTTACAGTACCTGCAGCATTACAGTTCTGAATATTTCCTTTGGTATTTGTACCGGAAAAGCCACCGGTTTTCGGCTCCCAGCCTGCCACCGTACTCTTTACATTACCATAGGAAACACTGTTACGAATCTTTCCTTTTTCCAGATATCCGACAAAACCACCGGTATTCCAGTTATTTGCCTCAACATTGCCATAAGATGCACAATGCTCTATTTCCACACTGGCGTCGGACTCAAATACACATCCGGCAAACCCACCGGTTGACCATCCTCCGGATACGCTGCCTTTAGCGGTACAGTTTTTGTAGGAGCCCTGGAAAACATTTCAGATGAATCCACCACTGATACACCTTCCTGTCACAGTAACATCCGCGGAACAATCCGAAACATGGGCACGGCTTGCATCACCAATCAGCCCTCCGGCATACATCTTGGAGTCTACCTGTCCGGTTCCCTGACAGTTTTCTACTCCAACAAAGGTAGCTCTGGAACCACCCATCGTTGTAAGCGAACCTACCAGCACTCCGGCACCGTAAATATCCGGACTGGCATTTGCATCCGTGGAATTTCCGGCATAGATGGTAGCATTTTTAATACAGAAATTTTTCAGTACTGTTTCATCAGATACAGCTACTACGACACCAAACAAGCCGGCACAGACGTTATTTCCCCGTTCATCCACATATAAGCCTGTAATGACCTGATTATTTCCATCGAAATATCCTGAAAAAGCTTTGGAACTTGCATTTCCATAACCGATAGGAATCCATCTCTTTCCGCTCAAATCAATTGGAGCGGTCAACTTGAAATATTCCCCCAAATGTGTTTGCTCAGGTACTCCAGAATTTACTTCTGATGCCAGCTTTGCAAGCTGTCCTGCCGTAGCAATCTGATATGGATCATCCTTTGTACCGCTGCCGCCAGCAAAGTCAGCTGCTGTAAAATCTGTCCATTTCTCTGTTGGAACATCTGCCCGGGAAGTTATCGGTGTCAGTGTAAACAACATACAGACTACCAAAACCAAACCTAGTAACTTTTTTCTTTTTCCCATAATTCGTCCGTTCCCTTTAATGATTTTTAGTAAGATTCAAACCGACAAAATCAAGGTTTACGATTTTATTTTACCAATTTCATTTTCCTTTGGACATGCCCGTTTTGACAGAAAAAAGTGCCTGTTTTATTGTATTTAATCTATAATTCCGGAATCGGAAATAATTCTTCCGGGGTACCAAAGTGGGCACCCAGAGGGTTCATATATTTTGTCCACTGAAGTTTCGTCTCGTCAATGTACATATTTTCCTCATCACCAATGCCATAGTTTGGAATGCCGTTATTAGTGCCCTCTAAGAAGTCTTTAAAAGCATCTACATCAAGGTCACCGTTCAGATAATCCATCCAGAAATTGTCATGGGCTGCAAATAAAAGCTTGTCCATTCGTGGAGAAGCCCAGCCTAAGAAATCACAGGCAGCCTCATACTGGGAATTGTCTTCAAATTCAATTTTCCATTCGTAAGTATCAGACCCATTTTTGATGCAGCGGATACCTTTTTCATCCATGGCAACCATATAAAATACATCTTCCGCATCTTCATCAGATTCATTTGTGGCATCTGTCGGAAACGTAACCTTAAGGGTATCGGATAAAAGCATATCGATAAGAGGCTGGGCTGGTGTATCATTTACAATGCTTTTCTTTGCTGTCTCTGCCATTTCCTTATCCTTAACTTCTTCTTCCTCTTCAATAGCTTCCTGTAAAGCTTCTTCCGCTTTATCAAAGGAGTCTAACAGCTTGTCCCATTCCTTCATGCTGAAAGACTGACCACCGATTTGAAAGCTCTCTTCGGTTTCACCATTTTTCATTTTGTTATAAATATTTTCTTTCCATTTTGCAATTTCTTCAGCCGGATTTACCGTAGCTGTAGAATCCTCATCCTCATTCATTTCAGAAAGCTTTTCCTGCACAAGCTGTTGAAAATGAGTCAGCCATTCGTTATCCTCAGTATTGTTATCCGGGTCAGTGGACAGAAAACCGAGGTAGTCCATTGGGGAGTTGTTGTTCCATATTGAGTTAATTGCCATAAGAGCTCCTTTCAGAAGTTGTTGTCTGGTGATTGCAAAAGAATATTTGTAACTTGTAAAGATTTCAGGGATTCAAAGTGCATTCTGGGTTTATCTGGCGTAAAATGCCAGCAGTTCTTAGGTACATGTTTTTCTTGCTGTCAGGCTGTCTTTCCGTTGCTTTGACACAATCGCAGTACTGTCCGTCGGGTACGGATGCGGATAAAGCCTGCAAGGGGCACTAAGAATTTCGGCAGGATAATCTTTTGTCTGGCAATCGGCGCAAATTCACATCCGTGTTCATATGCGCCTCGCCGGCACTTCCCTGTGCCGGCGTTGCCTGTTGCCAGACGAAATTCCAAGTGCCCCTAACAGCCTTTAAGATGCATCCGCACTTCGACGAACAGTCCTGTGATTTGTCAAACATTGGAAAGACCGGCTTAATAAACAAAAGAAAAACATGTATCTTAGAGCTGCGGTATTTTATGTCAAAACCCAGATACACTTTGAATATCCTGATAAATTTACAATCCATACATTTTTGCAATCATCAGAAAAAAATAAAGACACTTTATCTCAATCAATCCCTTGAAATAAAATGCCATCCATGTAATAACTTTATCGACCAATCGATTTAAATACATTAGAAGAAAATGTTGATTTCTTCAAAAAATGCAGGTAGGATAGAAGAAAAGGAGTAGGAGGACGGGCAGTATGGGAAAAATCATTTTTCTGGATGTTGACGGAACCTTGGTGGATTATGAAAATCGTTTGTCGGAATCAGCAGTTCTTGCGGTGCGGAAGGCAAGAGAAAACGGACACAGAGTGTATATCTGCACAGGAAGAAGTAAAGCAGAAGTCTATGAGAATATCTGGGAAATCGGACTGGATGGAATGATAGGCGGAAACGGAAGTTATGTGGAAGATCATGGACATGTGGTTATGCACCAGATGATTACGCCGGAGCAGTGCCGCCATATTGTGGACTGGTTAAAGGAGCGCGGACTGGAATTTTATCTGGAAAGTAATGCAGGACTGTTTGCAAGTGCCGGATTTGAAGAGGCTGGAGAACCTGTGATTCAGGAATATTCCAGGCGGAAAGGCAAAGAGGGCGCAGATAAAATAAAGGTACGGGATGCATTTCCGGAAATGATTTTTGATGGAGAGCTGTACCGGGACGATGTAAATAAAGTAAGCTTTATCTTAAATCAGTATCAGGATTATAAAGATGCCGTGACCGAATTTTCGGATTTGCAGGCTGGAACCTGGGGCGGAGCCGGTGAAATTGCATTATTTGGAGATTTGGGCGTAAAAAATATCACCAAGGGCAATGCCATTGCGCATCTGTTAGAATATCTTCATGCAGATGTGGCAGATACCATAGCTTTTGGGGATGCCAAAGTGGATATTCCTATGTTAGAATACTGTGGCTATGGTGTTGCCATGGGAAGCGGCGGAGACGAGATAAAGGCTATGGCAGATTATGTCACTGGGGATGTGGATCGGAATGGATTGTATGATGCATTTGAAAAATTGGGGTTGCTATGAAGAAAAATATTGGTATATTTTTAGTGATGTGTATCATGTTGACTGCATGTAAAAATGATAAGTTTCCTTATGATGATGAACTGGATGATTCGGAAAAGAATGAAATAAGTACAGAGTATGACTCGTTAATTGACAGAAAAATTGCCAATACAAAAGATGAAAAAATAAATATCGGCTATGATGAAGCACTTTCTGAGTATGAGGGGTATCTTGATAATGTAAAATTATTTGAGGAAAACTATAAAAATCAGGATTATGATGGAGATGGAAAAACAGATCGTGTTTTCCAGTATTTCAGAAATGATAATAAGAAAGTATATACGATTTGCTTTGGAAATGGTGACCACCTTGAATTGGGAGCATTTGATGATACATTTCTCGGTCTTGAAGTATGGGGAGCGGATATTACCGGAGACGGGAAAAATGAGATCGTCTTTTGTGGAGAGCATACAGGAAATACATGGATACAGAGTGGAAGTGAAATTGCAATCTGGAGAAAAGATGGCAGTGAGTACACAAGAATGAATCTGCCGGGAAAGCAAACCAGAATGCGATATTCTGCAGGATATGATATTTATATTGAAAAGGCGGAGCAGGAAAATACAATTCTTGTTACCTGTCCTGAATTGGGATTGGAAGAGGAATATGTTCTACCTGAAAATCAAAGAGAAGAATTTGATAGTTGTTATAAAGACTTAAAAGTTGGAGAAAGGATATTGAGTTCTTCAAAAGCATGGAAAATAGCAGTGGATGGAGATGATATATTTTTATATGAAGCGTTTTTAGACAGACAGACTGCAGCAGTTAAGATAAAAATGCAATGGAAAGAAAATAAATTTGAAGTAATGAATACGGAAATTTTAGAAGAGTATTTATAATGCATAAACAATGGCTGAAATGCAATCGCACAGGGTTGTTTTCTCCTTGGTGTTTTTAGTTGCCCGCATTAGGGAAGCAGCAAGCAGATAAAATAAGTAAAGAAAGTTTAGGAGGACAAAATGAGTAATAACGTAACAGAAAAGAAATGGTGGCAAAGTGCAGTAGTATATCAGATTTACCCAAAAAGTTTTCAGGACAGTAATGGAGATGGAGTCGGTGATTTAAGAGGAATTATGGAGCGGCTGGAGTACCTTGGAAAGCTTGGTATTGATGCAATCTGGTTATCACCGGTCTGCAAATCCCCGCAGGCGGACAATGGCTATGACATTTCTGATTATCAGGATATTGACCCGATGTTCGGCAGTGTGGAAGATATGGAAGCTTTAATTAAAGAAGCAAAGAAATACAACATCCGCATCATTATGGATCTGGTTTTAAATCATACCTCCAATAAACACAGATGGTTTGAGGAAGCAAAGAAGAGTAAGGACAACCCATATCATGATTACTATGTGTGGAGAGACGGGGAAGAAGGCGTAGAGCCAAACGATATGAAAGCCGTTTTCGGTGGAAGTGCATGGGAATGGGTACCGGAAATAAAGCAGTATTATTTCCATCAGTTTTTGCCGGAACAGCCGGATTTGAACTGGGAAAATCCGCAGGTGCGAAAAGAAATATATGACATGATTTTATGGTGGATGGAAAAAGGTGTTGGTGGCTTCCGTCTGGATGTAATCGACCAGATTGCAAAAGAGCCGGATAAGAAAATCACCATAAACGGCCCGAGACTTCATGAGTATTTCCGTGAAATGAGCAAAGAAACTTTCCAGAAGGGAGATTTGATTACCGTAGGAGAAGCCTGGGGTGCAGATCCGGAGCGGGCAAAGCTTTACAGTAATCCGGATGGAAGTGAATTTTCCATGGTATTCCAGTTTGAGCACATCGGACTGGATCAGCAGGAAGGCAAGGATAAATGGGATTTGGCACCGCTGCCATTCTTAAAGTTGAAACAGATTATGAACCGCTGGCAGACAGAGCTTTATAACTGCGGCTGGAACAGCCTTTTCTGGGATAATCACGATTTGCCGCGTATCGTATCCCGCTGGGGCAATGATAAGGAGTACCGGGTAGAGTCTGCAAAAATGCTGGCAATTTTATTACATGGAATGCAGGGAACTCCATACATTTTTGAGGGCGAAGAGCTGGGTATGACAAATGTCCGCTATAATATCGAGGATTACCGGGATGTTGAAATCCAGAATGTATACAAGGAGCGTATCGCAGCAGGCTATGATAAGGAAGATGTTATGAATTCCATTTATGCCAAGGGACGTGATAATGCCAGAACACCAATGCAGTGGGATGATACGGAAAATGCCGGATTTACAACAGGCACACCTTGGATAAAAGTAAATGACAACTATAAAACCATTAATGCCAAGAGCCAGGTAGATGACCCGGATTCCATTTTCAACTGCTACCGGAAGCTGGTAAGCTTTAGAAAAGAGTATCCTGTTTTGGTGGACGGCAGCTTCAAATTACTGTTAGCCGAGGATGAAAATATCTTTGCATATGAGCGTAAAAATGCGGATGAGACACTGCTTGTTGTCTGCAATTTCTATGGCAATACTGTGAAAATGCCTTTGACGGAAGAGACAGAGGATATGGAGCTTCTCATTTCCAACTATAAAGAGACAGAGGATTCTTCCGTGCTTCGTCCGTATGAAGCAAGAATGTACTATAAAAAATAAGAGATTTCCTATTGAAATAAATTCTTTGCATAAATGTTGGAAATCCAACAGTCAGTCACTCCGTTATCTGCTACAATATGGATAAACCCACCGAAAAGGTTTATACAAATCAGATAAAGAAAAGATAAGGAGCACAAAAATGGCAGATTTATTAAAAAATATTTCCAAGAAAGAAGTTTTAAATTTAAAAGAAGAAGTAGCATATCAGGATGGACAGATTGTAAGTAAGACACTGGCACAGAATGATGCAGTAAGCGTAACCTTATTTTCCTTTGCAAAGGGCGAGGAAATCAGCACACACGCTTCCGGCGGAGATGCCTTTGTAACCTGTCTGGATGGAGTTGGAGAAGTAACCATTGATGGTGAGAAATTCCAACTGACGGAAGGACAGTCCATCGTAATGCCGGCAGGACATCCACATGCCGTATATGGAAAAGAGCAGTTTAAAATGCTTTTAGTCGTAGTATTCTAAGAAGAAGTAAGTATTAAAATACCGCCACATACATAAGACAAAGCCATCATCAGATGTGCGTATTGCCTGTGTATGTGGCGGTTTTGTGTTGCCAGATATCCGCAAGAGCTGACGTTATATCGATAAGACATTGTTTAATAATACATCTTTGCAGCCTGTTTCCGTTCCCGGTATTCCTGTGCACTGACCGGTGTAATCATACCGCAGCTTTCGCACATAATGCCACGCTGTTTCTGGTGGCTGAAAATCGGAATATAGAAAAGGGTTGCCTGATTTAACTGTCTGCAAAGGGTATGCATGACATTATGCCGGCAGTTTGGGCAGACAGAAGTGCCAACCGGGCCTTCCCGTTTAAAAACTGTTCTTGTACCGTAGATAATTACCATGTCATAACACCTCCCTGATGAATATTTGCTTTTAACTGATTAAGAACCTGATCAAAATCTTTGCTTTTTCCACTGTGAGCGGCAACCAGAGTACGTTTACCATCTGCAGTTTCCAGTGCAATATAGCTGGTTGTTGTCGGGTCACCATTTAACATGTTACATTTGAAAACGTTCGTAATATCGTCTAAAGGAGTGACATAGAAGCCTTCCTTTGTATTGTTGTAATCCAATATGAAATGATTGGAAACAGCAACGCCAAGCTTTGGTGAAAAAATGCGTGGGCTGTTGGCAAAATCAGAGTAAATCCGCTGCAGACCGCCATTCTGTTCTAAGAGAGCAATCTTTTTCTTAACGGCCTTTTTCTTGTTGCCGCCTGCTGAAAAAATAATAATACCAAGAACCGTAAATACGGCAGCAATCACATAGAGTACAATGCTGTTTTCAACGGCTGTGTGTGTGGTATCCAGATAATGGTCACCAAAGTACTCGTCATAGTTGTAAGTAGTAATGTCCAGTCCGGTATCAGAAAGATAATCCACCAGATAATGAGCTGCCTGAGGAGGCATGCTGGTGCTTTTTCCCCGGATCGTGTGAGCAGGTAAGCTGTCGAGAACAGTGTCATCTACGTCTACACCATAGACCGGAAGGGAAGTTTCTCCCTTGGTAGCAATGATACTCCAGTAACCTTCAGAATCCTCTGCAATATAGAATTCTGTGTGATCTTTTCCATCAGAAGTAAGCTCCGCAAATGGCCCCATTACATAAGTAACCTCCATTGTTGCGTAACCATCGGTCTGTGCGTCAAACGGATCATAAGCAGTAATCCACATCAGAAGACCGAAGGCAAGGAAAACGCCACCTAATACAAAGAAAATAATCAGTGCAGCGGTGTTTTTCCCACAGACTTTCAATAAATCCTTTTTAAATTCTTCCATTTTCTTTTTTCTCCCGTGTATTTTTTTAAACCAATTCTATCATGACATAAGAGGAAGAATTGTGCAACAGATATAAGGAAGATTATTCTTTCATCACTAACCATCTGCATTTACTGAGGGCTTTTCCGAGACACAGGTAAATAATATAGAAAAGGATGCCGATGAGGAAAGTGGCAGCTGCCCAGCGCAGATGCTTAAACAGGTAAATATATGGATGCTCATAGAGCAGGGTAATCCAGTCCTGTGTATTCCAGAGACTGTAAGCAAAAGCATTATCATGTAAAAGATAAACCATAAAAGTGGAAGCTCCCACAAAATTAATCATGCGGCTGCATGGAATATGGATGCGCCGGAAGATTTCAAACAGAGAAAGTCCCACAAGAATCGGAATAATGCTATAGTCTGAAAAGGAAGGAATCTTCTGGATAAAAATGTCTTTGCTTTCATTTAAAAAGTAAGTCTGAATATTGGTCTGTGTTACATTATAAGCAGAAATATAAATAAACAGGAAGGAAACTGCAATAATCAGATAGAGGCAATAAGTTCTGATTTTCCCAAATGGATTGTAAAGGTGGATAAAACCGCCCAAGGCATATAAGAAAATACCGGTCAGCAGTGTCCGGAGTCCGTTAGCCAGGGAATTTGCCATACTTCCGGTCCAGCGGAACTGGATAAATGCAAATAAGACAATCAGAAAGGTAAAATATTTCTGCTTGTCCAGTTTTGCCAGAAACTTGTTTAAAAAGAGGTAAGCGATTACCATAATGAAGAAATAGTAGCCCACAAACCAGGACATACTGTTAAATTTATTGATGTTGACTAGTTTTAAAAAGACACCGTCAGTCATACGGTACCAGAAGGAAGATACCAGTGTCAGGGAAACTGCGGCAAAACCAAGCTGTAACAGCAATTTCTTGGAAATTTTGGCAAGATTAATTCCGTTTCCCTTTGAAACCATAAAGTATCCGGAAATCGTAATGAAAATAACATTTCCGATTTTTCCCATTGGAGCAAAGGTGGAAAGAAGCAGGAGCTTCTTATAAAAAACAGGTTCACAGAACAGTCCGTTATTCATACGCAGCATGGAAGCAGTGTCTGTTAACTGTACCTTCACGCAGTGGTCAGAAATATGAAAAATAATAATCATAAACATAGCCAGAATACGCAATAATTCAATGTTGGAACTTCTGGTTTTAGCTGGTGTCATGTTGTCTAATCTCCTAATCCTAAAATGAAATACCATGCCATTATAATACAGATGGCTTTAAGATGCCACTATTTCCGGCAAAAGTGTGTTATAATGAGCAGTGACAGTCAGGGAAAATCTTTGATTTTCGAGATGGCACTGCTGGAAATGTGCTAAGCAGTAAAAAATGAGATAAAAAAATACCCCCCACAGAAAGGAATCCACACATGGCAAAGGAAAAGATAGATGAGGGACTGATAGGAAATGAAAAAATCGAACAGGCAATTGCCGGCTTGCAGCAGGAGGCAACACCGGAGCAGTTAGCCCATACACTGACGGTAATTCGTCGGCGGATGCAGGAAGGCGGTCAGGTGATTGTGGCAGTGGAACCACCGAAGGGTGGAAGCCAGATGCTGCTACAGGCGATTGAGACAGATGGTAAGACCTGGTGGGCAGCCTTCAGCAGCTTTGAAGAAGAATTAAAAGGTGGCGGAAGTGTGAAATCCACATTTTTAGCGGATATAGAAAAGCTTTTTCAAGGAGCATTGCAGGCAGAGGGAATCGAAGGAGTCATTTTAAATCCGTGGAACCGTACCATAATGCTGGATAAGAATCTGATACAGATTGTGCTTGGCAGCAGATAGATATGTGGATAAGGAAACGTCAGAGAAGAAAAAGTGTGGAAAGAAGGAAAGAAAAATGAATTATGCAGAATGTATCGAACAGGCAAGAGGAAGGATTGGAAATTATTGTAAAGCATGTGTAGAATGCAACGGACGCGCCTGCCGGAATCAGATGCCGGGACCCGGTGCAAAGGGAATCGGCGATACTGCTATGCGTAATTATGATAAATGGAAAGAGATTCGTGTGCAGATGGATACCATTGCGGAAAATGCTCCGGTGGATACTTCGCTGAAATTATTTGGAAAAGAGTTTAAATATCCGTTCTTTGCAGGCCCGGTAGGAGCGGTGAATCTGCATTACGGAGACTGTCTCAATGACATTTCCTATAATGATATTCTGGTATCGTCCTGTGCGGAATGCGGCATTGCAGCCTTTACCGGGGATGGTACAGACAGTAATGTCATGGTGGCAGCTACAAAGGCAATTGCCAAAGAACAGGGACTTGGAATTCCAACGGTAAAGCCATGGAATCTTGAAATCATCAAAGAAAAAATGGCACTGGTGCACGAAGCGAAAGCCTTTGCGGTAGCCATGGATATAGATGCAGCAGGCTTGCCATTTCTTAAGAATCTGGAGCCGCCGGCAGGCAGCAAGACCGTGGAAGAAGTGCGGGAAGTGGCAGAGCTTGCTGGAGTTCCGTTTATTGTAAAAGGGATTATGACTGTAAAAGGAGCTTTAAAGGCAAAAGAAGCCGGGGCTGCCGGAATCGTGGTATCGAACCACGGCGGCAGGGTATTAGACCAGTGCCCGGCAACAGCAGAAGTCTTAGGCGGGATTGCAGATGCAGTGAAAGGCTCCATGAAAATTTTTGTAGACGGTGGAATCCGCTGTGGAACGGATGTATTTAAGGCAATTGCTTTAGGTGCAGATGCAGTAATTATCGCAAGACCGTTTGTGACAGCGGTTTACGGCGGCGGCAGGGAAGGCGTAGCGTCTTATGTTGCCAGGATAGGAACCGAATTAGAAGATACCATGAAAATGTGTGGCGTACACAGTCTGGCAGAGATTACAAAGGATTGCATATGGACAAAAGCATAGAGTGGAGCATGAAAACAAGAGAAGAAATATTAGCATACGGACTGTCTTTCCCGGACACCTATCAGGAGGCACCATTTCATGACCGGAACTGGCAGCTGGTGCGCGTAGAGGCAAGCAAAAAGGCATTTCTCTGGACTTATATGCGGGATGGATTTCTCAATCTAAACGTAAAAGCAGACCCTCAGTGGAGAGATTTCTGGCGGAGTGCCTATCCTGCGGTCATTCCGGGGTATCATCAGAATAAGGAACACTGGAATACCATAATCGTGGATGGCACAATCCCGGATAAAGATATCTGCCGCATGATAGCAGAAAGCTATGATTTAGTAACGGACAGCCCTACCAGACGGATTTATGAAGCAGTAAAGAAAATTCCGAGAGGACAGGTGGCAACCTATGGACAGGTGGCGGAGCTTGCCGGAAACAAGCGGATGTCAAGAGCTGTGGGAAATGCCCTGCATAAGAATAAAGACCCGGAAAACATACCCTGTTACCGGGTGGTAAATGCAAAAGGAGAGCTTTCCGGAGCCTTTGCCTTTGGCGGCGAGAATGAACAGGCACGCCGCTTGATGGCAGACGGTATAGAAGTAGTGGACGGAAAAGTAGATTTAAAACGTTTCGGAATGAAAATAGAGAAAACGGATTAAGTTACTGGAACATTAGAGAACCTTTTCTCCGGTTAGCGGGTCCGTGATTTCTAACAGGGCTAAAATCAGTGCCATACGGACATATTTTCCGTTCTGTACCTGTTGGAAATAAGCGGCGCGCGGGTCGGAATCCACATCAACAGAGATTTCATCGACTCGTGGAAGCGGATGTAAAACCGGCATATCGGAAGGAGCCAGTTCTAATTTTTCTTTATTTAAAATGTAGGTATCTTTTAACCGGATATAGTCTTCCTCGTTGAAGAAACGCTCTTTTTGGACACGGGTCATATAGAGAACATCCAGCTTTGGAAGTGTTTCCTCTAAGTCAGAGACTTCCCGATAGGTGCTGTGGGAAGGCTTTAAGGTTCTTTCAATCATATAGTCCGGAATGCGGAGTTCTTCCGGAGAAATGAAATAGAATTCGTTACCCGGATAGCGTACCAGACTGTTTACCAGGGAATGAACGGTTCTTCCGAATTTTAAATCACCACAGAAGCCCACCGTCAGGTGGTCAAGCCGTCCCTTGCGCTGGCGTATGGTTAATAAGTCAATCAGGGTCTGGGTTGGGTGATAGTGTCCGCCGTCACCGGCATTAATGACCGGAATGGTTGCATACATAGAGGCGCAGAGCGGTGCTCCTTCTTTTGGATGACGCATGGCAATAATATCTGCGTAGCAGCTTACTACCCGGACGGTATCGGCAACGGTTTCTCCTTTGGTAGCACTGGACTGTTCCGCACCGGCAAATCCCAGTGTCTGACCACCAAGACTTAACATGGCGGATTCAAAGGACAGTCGGGTTCTGGTGCTTGGCTCATAAAAGAGTGTAGCAAGCTGTTTCCCTTCTGCAAGGTGTGCATAAGCCTCTTTGTGGGTACCAATCCGGTCTGCAAGATCCAGAATACGGGTTGTTTCTTCTTCCGTAAGGTCCAGTGGACTGATTAGGTGTCTCAAAGCCATTCCCCCTTTATCATGTATTCATTTCGTTCTGCACCAGTGGAAATAAACTGGATATCGCAGTCTAAAAGGCGTTCTAATGTTTCAATGTATAATCTGGCATTTTTCGGTAAATCTTCATATTTGCGGCAGGCAGAAATATCCTGTTTCCAGCCCGGAAGCATTGTTACAACCGGAGAGAAGCTATCGATATTTTCGGTAGGGTCGAAGACGGTTGTGGTCTTATGATTTCTTTCATAAGCAGTAATGACAGGGATTTCTGTCAGGGAGCTTAAAACATCAAGCTTCGTTAAGGCAATTTTATCTGCATGCTGGCATTTCAATCCATAACGGCTGGCAACGGCATCAAAAGGTCCGACTCTACGTGGACGGCCGGTGGCAGCACCGTATTCATTTCCAAATTTACGAAGGATGTTGCACCAGTCTTCGGACATGGCTCTTTCTGCTACGAAAGGTCCGGCTCCCACACAGGTGGAATATGCTTTTAGGACACCCACAACATGGTCTAGGGATTCACCCGGGATACCGGCTCCAATCGGACCATAGGCGGAAATGGTGGAGGAACTTGAAGTGTAAGGGAAAATACCATAATCGATATCACGCATGGCTCCAAGCTGGGCTTCCAAAACCACCTTTTTATGGCTGGCAAGAGCATTTTCCAAGAAGCTTCCGGTATCGCAGATATAAGGTGCAAAAAGGGAAGCCTGTTTTTCACACCAGGACAGCAATGCCGGATAAGACATCGGCTCCTGATGATAACTGCCTGCCAGTTCCAGATTTTTGGATTCCAACATGGTTTTTATCCGAACCTGGACATTTTCTTCTTTTAAATGAAGCAAATCACCAAGACGTAGTGTTTTCTTCCGGTATTTATCGCTGTATGCGTAAGCAATGCCGCGGCGGGTGGAGCCGAAGGCAGCACCGGATTTCTCAAGACGTGTTTCTTCCAGTTCATCCTGAATCCTGTGCCATGGCATGGAGATGGTGGCACGTTTGGAAAGTTTTAAATGTTCCGGGGTAATAGAAATACCGCGGCTTTCGATATCTTCAATTTCATGGGTGAGGTGCTCTAAATCAATGACCATTCCATCCCCCAGTACGCATACTACATTGGGATGCAGAATGCCGGACGGCAGAAGATTTAAGACAAATTTTTCCTGTTTGGTTACAACGGTATGACCGGCATTGTTGCCGCCCTGATAACGGACAACGACATCTGCATGTTCTGCAAGCAGATCAATGACACGTCCTTTTCCTTCGTCTCCCCAGTTAATTCCTGTTACGGCTGTAAGCATATCGATTCTTCCTTTCTGTAATCATGTATAAAATAAATAATTTTAAGCATATAAAATTTATCAGGTGCAGTACCGGAAAGTCCGGTCGGTAAGTATTCTTGCAAAAATAAGTCCCAGCGGCAGGGCGATAATAATCATTATGGCAATGGAGAACCAGGAAACCGCTTCCGTTAAGGACATAATGCCAAAGTTATAGAAGGCGCGGTAAAGATATAGTCCCGGAACCATAATTACAATGGAAGGTACGGTTAAAGAGATTCGCGGATATCCATTGTTTTTCTTAATAAAGGATGCCAGCAGACCGGCGGTCAGTGCACCGATAAAGGCAGCAGCAACGGCTGGAATTCCGGTAAAGTCAACCAGTTCCAGACGTAAGGTATTGGCAACGGAGCCAATCAGTGCAGCAGTAGCTGCCATGGGAATGGAACTGTTAAACATAATAGAGAATCCAAATACGCCGCAGAAGCTTGCAATTAACCGCAGAACCAGCCGTGAAACATCACTGAGATTTACAGAGGTAAAGTCCTGAGGCTGAAGTCTAAGCAGCATTGCCATAATCCAGGCAAACATGGTAGCCACAAGAACAATGATGATGGAATAGGTCAGCCGCTCCAGTCCGGAACGAAGATCCAGTTTCGCAAGGTCAATGCCGCTTGTGATAAATGGAAAGCCCGGGATAATAAACAACATGGAGCAGATGTATCCGGCTTCATGGACTGCCGGAACATGGAAAAAAATTTCGGCAGCCTTTAAGCAGATGGCATACATAAGGCAGGTGGCGGAAATAGAGACCGCAATATTTAAAAACAGCGTAAAATGATGTTTGATTAATTTGGTCCGGATGACATTTCCGATACCGGCTGCAATAAATGCCAGAATCATTTCCACAGGGCCTCCGCCCAGAAGAAAAGTAAATGCGCAACAGGCTAAGGCTGCCGCAAGTCCCAGTTTGGCGGGAGAATAAAGGGCGTGGATTTTTTCGATTTTATCCAGCCGCTTATGGATTTCCTCGCCGGTTAAATGGGCTTCTTCCTTTGGAAAGCTTTCTACGAATTGTTCCATGCGGTAAAGTTTGGAGGTGTTGACGCCGGTATTGGCGATGCTTAAGGACTGGGAGACACAGTCCTTTCCATCAAAGCAGTTAAATTCGATGGACATAAGACCTACATCTACCGTACAGGTAACTCCCAGTTCCTTTGACAGCTTATTCATGGAAGTACGGACACGCCAGGCTCCGGTTCCACAGGATAACATGATTAATCCCACACGTCCGATGACCGAGGCTTTTTCAATCAGTCCCGCCTGGGCAATCAGTACGTTGCTGTCATCACTGGCATAATCATGCCAGGGTATTTCCATATGATTTTTTTCCATAATATCAATATATGAAGTAGTGGAAGATGCACTCTTATTCATAAATAATCGCCTCAGCTTTGGCAATATGCCGTTCCAGATTCTTTAAAAAAATGGAATTTGGAAGGAAAATGCCGATTTCATCATATTTTTCATCATGTTCCACAAGAGAATCCTGTCCGTAGAAGACAAATGCCATTGGAAGCTCTTTCTCTAATTTCAGTACAAGGTCGAAGATTGCAGAGTAGGCTTCCGCTTCGGTCTCCTTCTGTTTTATGGTATCCGGAAGCTCCCGGATGAGAAGCACCCCATGGCTGCGTTCTAAGACAAGCTGTCCAATGGTAGCTTCACCGGTATAAGCGTGGCTGTACCGGTATGCCTGGGAAAAATACATATTCTTTGGTTCCCCTAAATCGCGGTAGCTCTCAAGAAAATGCTGATAATCCTTATTGTGAATATCGCCACAATACTTTGGCAGAAGTCTGCCGGTATCATCGGTCATAATTATCGGATTTTCTTTTCCATCTGCGTTGAAACGGTAGGGAATCAGATAGGAATTCCTCAGTAAATCGAATAGGGTATTCTGGCAGATAGCCATAAGAAATGCCGATAAATCTTTATTTTGATAAGCATCAAAAAGAGCTTCTGAAAAATCCTGTGAAGAAAGAGAAGAATCAAATTCATCATTACAGAATAAATAATTGCAAAAAGTTTCCTGAAGTCTTTCACAGGCCCATGGGTCATGCAAAATCTTTTCAAATAAAACGTCTGCTCTTTCTTCACGAGGGAAAAATGTTGAATTTTTCATAGAAAATATGCGCTTCCTTTCTGCTTTATAGCATTCGTAAAGAGCTGCCGGTGGCAGCTCCTTGTAGGGTTTGGGTGGAGAAATGTAAAGGGGTTGTTTCCCTTAATTTCGGCTTGATTATACTATTGCATTGGAAATAAGTAAAAGCTATAATTGATATAGTAGAAATAATAAATTGATATGGTGAAAACGTATGGATATAAATTTTGAATATTATAAGATTTTTTATTATGTGGCAAAATACAGTAATTTTACCAGGGCTGCCAATGCCCTTGGCAACAGTCAGCCTAATATCACAAGGGCAATGAACGGACTGGAGCAGCAGCTTCACTGTACGCTTTTTGTCAGGACGAACCGTGGGGTACAGCTGACACCGGAAGGGGAGAAGCTGTATACCCATGTGTCGGCAGCCATGTCGCATCTTTGGGCGGCAGAAGAGGAACTGGCAGACAGCAGCGGTCTTGCCCATGGAAGCATTTCTATTGGAGCCAGCGAGACTGCCCTTAACATATTTCTTTTGGATAAGCTGAAAGATTTCCATATGAAATATCCGGGAATCCGGTTGAAAATTTATAATCATTCAACACCTCAGGCAATTGAGGCAGTAAAGAGCGGACAGATAGATTTTGCAGTAGTGTCTGCACCGGCAGAAGTAGAGCAGCCACTAAAAAAAGTTAATCTGCGGACATTCCGGGAGGTACTGGTGGGTGGAACAACATTTACCGCACTGGGCAGTCAGGAGCTTTCCCTAAAGGATTTAAAGGATTATCCGTTAATCTGTCTGGGAAAAGAAACCATGACATTTCAGTTTTATAATAAGCTGTTTTTGTCTTATGGGCTGGCACTGGAGCCTGATACAGAGACAGCAACCACAGATCAGATACTGCCACTGGTAAAGAGTGAGCTTGGTCTGGCTTTCATCCCGGAACCGATGGCAAGAGAGGCCATCGAAAAACATGAAATCGTACAGATTTCTCTTTCGGAGACGATTCCAAAAAGAAATATCTGTATGGTATACGACAGTCAGCATCCTTTAAATGAGGCGGCGCGTCAGTTAAGAAAAGTCATTTTAGAAAGCAGGTGAGCATATGACACTTCAGCAGTTACGCTATATTACAACCGTGGCAGATACCGGAACCATCACGGAGGCGGCGAAGAAATTATACATTTCCCAGCCCAGCCTTACCAACGCCATCCATGAGCTGGAAAAGGAGATGGGCATTACCATTTTTAATCGGACGAATAAGGGAATCTTTATTTCCAGGGAAGGGGAAGAATTCTTAGGATATGCAAGGCAGGTATTGGAGCAGACCACCATCTTAGAGGATAAATATAAGAAAAACGGTGGCGGAAAAAAGCAGTTTTGCGTATCAACCCAGCATTACTCTTTTGCGGTAAATGCCTTTGTGGAGCTGGTAAAAAAATACGGGCAGGAGGAATATGATTTCAGCCTGCGGGAGACCCAGACCTATAAGTTAATCGAAGATGTAGCGCAAATGAGAAGTGAAATCGGAATCCTTTTCTTAAATGATTTCAATGAAAAAGTGATTATGAAAATATTGAAATCCTCAGATTTGGAATTTCATCTGTTATTTGTGGCAGAACCCCATGTTTTCATCAGCAGGCATCATCCGCTGGCAAAGAAGAAAATCATAACCAATGAAGAACTGGCAGATTATCCGTATCTTTCCTATGAGCAGGGGGAACACAATTCCTTTTATTTCTCGGAAGAAATATTCTCCTCTTTTGAGCGGAAGAAAAATATCCGCGTCAGTGACCGGGCAACCTTATTTAATCTTCTGATTGGTTTAAATGGTTATACGGTGTGCAGCGGAATCATTGACCAGAAATTAAATGGCGAAGATATTATCGCAGTGCCGCTGGCAGATGAAGGTGATATGAGAATCGGATATGTGACCCACCGGAAGGGAATGATAAGCCGGTTAGGGGAAACCTACCTTGAGGCATTAAAAAAATATATTACAGGAGAACAAAGAATATGAGCCAAAGAAAGTAATTTTCCAATCAAAAAATGGACTGGTCATAGTTTAAAACTATGGATAACATTTATTTTTATGTATTTTTCAGAATGAGGAACTCCAATTATAATGAGGGAAATCAATTCACAGGAAATGGAGAAAATCAGAATGAAGAATTTAACAACACCGTTCCGATACGATTATGTAGGAAGTTTTTTACGTCCGGAAAAATTAAAGAAAGCCCGTGCTGACTTTGAAGCAGGGAAAATTACCAGAGAGCAGTTAAAAGAGGTAGAGGATGTCTGTATTTTAGAACTGGTCGCAAAGATAAAGGAGCTTGGATACCATGTGATTACCGATGGGGAGTTTCGCAGAGCCACCTGGCATCTGGACTTTATGTGGGGATTCGATGGAATCGAGCATAAGAAGACTGTAGATGGAAATACAACCTTTGACGGCGAAGCAGCAATGATAGATGACACTTTCATGGTGGGAAAGATTTCCATAAAGAATCATCCATTCGTTGATCATTTCAAATTTGTAAAAGCACTGGAAGATGAGAATACCATAGCAAAGCAGACCGTTCCATCTCCAGCCCAGTTCTATGCTTATTTCACCGGCGCAGAGCTTTTGGATACAACCCTTGAAATTTATGGAACAGAAGAAGCTTTTGCAGAGGATGTCATCAGGGCATATGGAGAATTTATTGAGGAAATCTATGCAGCAGGCTGCAGAAATCTTCAGTTCGATGACTGTGTATGGGGTGGACTGGTAAATCCGAAGCTTGCCGTTGCACTGACCGGAAGAAGAGGCGAAGCATTGGAAGAATATAAGAAGGTTATTCTTGCATTAAATAATAAGGTAGTAGAAGAGGCACCGGCTGACCTGATCATCAACACCCATGTATGCCGTGGAAATTATCATTCTACTTTCTTCAGCTCCGGCGCATATGACGGAGTAGCAGATTTGTTATTCGGAGAGGAGAATGTCAATGCTTATTATCTGGAATATGATGATGAGCGTTCCGGTGGTTTCGCACCGCTGGCAAAAATAACCGGCAATAAGAAGGTGGTATTAGGACTTGTTACCACCAAGATACCGAAGCTTGAAGACAAGCAGTCAGTCATTGCAAGAATAAAAGAAGCGTCCAAATATGTTCCGTTGGAAAATCTCTATTTAAGTCCACAGTGTGGATTTGCCTCCTGCGAAATCGGTAACAAGCTTACGGAAGAAGAACAGTGGGCGAAACTGAAGCTTGTCAAGGAAATCGCAGAAGAGGTCTGGGAAGCTTAAAAAATCATTACCACAATTCCAAGAATTACCAGGATGACACCGGTAACCCGGTTCAGTGTCTTTGGGGTGGCTTTATTGGCAAAGACAGCGGCAATTCTTGCCCAGATTAAGGTAAATACAATGCACAGAACCCAGACGGTGACATCCGGCAGTCCGCCGATGGCAAAATGGGAAAGGGCACCGGTAAGTGCGGTAAAGGTCATGATAAATACACTGGTGCCAACGGCAGTTTTTAATTCATAGCCCAACACAGAGGTCAGGATTAAAAGCATCATCATGCCGCCTCCAGCGCCAACAAAGCCGCAGATAAAACCAATCAGCACACCGCAGATTACGGACTGGATGGCACGTTTCTTTGCAGAAACGGCGGACATGGATTCTTTCGTGGTCATAACCGGTTTTACGATAAATTTGATTCCTAACAGGAAGGTCATGAAAACGGAGAAATTTCCCATGGTGGTAGAAGGAACAAGGCTTGAAACATAGCTTCCTACTACGGTGAAAAGCAATACGCTGACCATCATAATCAGACCGTTTTTAATATCGAGGTTCTTATGCTTTCCATATGTATAGGCAGAAATGGCACTTGCCAAAACATCGGAAGAAAGCGCAATGCCGACTGCCATATATGGGTCAATGCCTAGAAAATGAATAAGCAGCGGACTGATGACAGCAGCGGCACTCATGCCGGCAAAACCGGTTCCAAGTCCGGCACCCATGCCTGCAAAAAAAGTAACAAAAATCGTAGTTAATAAATCCATTTTAGGATACCTCCTCTAAAATCATATCCAGCGTTGTCTCCATCTGTGCCATTCCTTTAAAAAAGGCATCTTTCGTGGCATCATCCAGATCGGCAATCAGCCGGTCGGCAAAATCCTGCTGCAGAGCCTGTCCCTTTTTTATAACAGGGGCAGCTTTTTTCGTACATAGAAGCTGTGTCTTCCGGCGGTCGCCGGCAACCTCTTTGCGGCTGAGATAACCGTCTTTCACCAGCCGGTCTACATTGACGGAGACCAGATTTGCCTTAATCTGGCGCACTTCAACAATATCTCTGGCAGTTGAATATTCCGGATTATTTCCTAAAAACATCAAAATATCAAAAGCAGTCTGCGGCAGATGCAGTGACTGGCACAAAGGCTTACATACTGCAGTGTAGGCAGCAGACATTTTTCTTGCAAATGCAATACCTGTATTCATATAAGAGTCCTCCTGATGAAAATACTTCAAAATAAAATAGTTCAAAATTGAAATAATTATTTTGATGGTATACTAGCACCGGAAGGAAAAAATGTAAAGTGAACTGGAAAAAATTTTATAAAAAGTTTATGATATAGTGAGCCTGTTTACTTTTGGCGAACGGCGAATATTGATCATGGGCTGGTTTTGCACATGATATAATGAACGCAAGCGGGAAGAATGCGAGGAAATACAATGAATAAGCAGGAAATTTATGAATACCTGAGTCAACAGCATATCTGGTACGAAGTGACAGAGCATAAAGCTGTTTATAATATGGAAGATTTATCAGATGTGGAAATTCCTTATCCACAGGCAGATGCCAAGAATCTTTTTGTACGTGATAATAAGAAGCAGAATTATTATCTGATTACAGTGCGAGGGAACCAGAGGGTAGATTTAAAGGCATTTCGAAAGGCAAATGGAACGCGTCCGTTAAGTTTTGCCTCGGAAGAAGATTTAACTGAGAAAATGGGACTGCAGGCGGGTTCGGTAACGCCGCTTGGAGTACTCAACGATGAAACATGCAACGTGAAGGTATTTGTGGATGCTTATTTTCTGGAAAATGATGCATTGATTGGAGTACATCCCAACGAGAATACCGCTACTATATGGATGAAGACAGAGGATTTGCTCCGTATCATCCGGGCACATGGAAATGAAGTACATTGTGTGCCGATGTAGAGAAAATTATCCGGAGAAGCTAATGGCATGACAGTCTATGATAAAATGGCTGAAACGTAGTAAAATAGGGCTTTTGAACAATACATTATAATCTGATTCCGGCGTTTGCAAGCCAAGTGTTATACAACAATCATGCAATTATGCAATCACTTTATATTTTTTATATTCGTATTTTTATTCGCATGTTATGGAATACAAAAAGGATAGACAGTTCATGAACCATCTATCCTTAAAATGCTTATTCTATACGGTTTTAAGATTAACCAAAGTATCTCTTTAACAGACCCTCAAAAGCTTTGCCATGACGAGCCTCGTCTCTAGCCATCTCATGAACTGTATCATGGATTGCGTCGAGGTTAGCAGCTTTAGCACGTTTTGCAAGGTCAAATTTACCAGCAGTAGCACCGTTTTCTGCATCTACACGCATTTCAAGGTTCTTCTTTGTACTGTCGGTTACAACTTCACCAAGCAGTTCTGCGAATTTTGCTGCATGTTCAGCCTCTTCAAAAGCTGCTTTCTCCCAGTAAAGTCCGATTTCCGGATATCCTTCTCTATGTGCAACTCTTGCCATTGCAAGGTACATTCCAACTTCAGAACATTCTCCTTCGAAGTTTGCTCTTAAATCAGCAATGATATCTTCTGGAGCACCCTGTGCTACACCAACTACATGCTCAGCAGCCCATGTCTTATCACCTGTCTGTTCTTTGAATTTCTCAGCCGGAGCCTTACATACCGGGCAGAATTCCGGAGCACTTTCACCTTCATAAACATAACCACATACTGTACAAACAAATTTTTTCATTTTAAGATCTCCTTTTCTTTTTATAATTGTATTTATATATCAATAATAGTAATTGTTACTGATATTAAATTAGCATAATTATTTTTAAATGTCAACTGTTTTTTTTGAGATTTTCTGATTTCGTTTTTCTTTTTTATTTTCTGCAAAATTGGTTGATTTATCTGCCAGAGAACCGGATTTATCCAATAACTTTTTACATTCCGGACAAAGTCCGTAGAATCTGGTAATATGTCCCTCAATTAAACCGGAAAATTCTTCTGCAGCAATAACATTAATCAGATCAATGTTTTTCATTTTTAAATCGAGGACGGAATTACAGTTTGTACAGAAGAAGTGGTAATGAGGTTTCGGATTACCATCAAAGCGGTCCGGCCCATTTTCCGTTGAAATCTTTTGAATCTCGCCTAAATCTGCCAGAAGAGAGAGATTGCGGTATACCGTTCCCAGACTGATGTTGGGATATTCCTGCCGGATATCGGAATAAACTGTTTCGGCAGTCGGATGGTCGGTACGTCCCATCAGGTTATTCTTAATACTTTCCCGTTGTCGGCTAAATTTAATCATATATTCTCCTCAACAAATAATAATAATCGTTATTGATTTTAATATAATTCTTAAAAGGAACTTTGTCAAGGAGAAGTGTAAAGTAAAAATCTGCATGTATGGGAAGTATAGGCTAAAAATCTGCATGGAATCTTAGAAGATGGAATATGATATAAGGAACAAAAAGATATAGGAAGGAAAGGTTATGCCGCAGTTTAAACGGTTCGTTGCATATCTTTATTATTATGAAAATGATACAAAGGAATATCTTGCCGGATTTGCCAGAGTAGAAATGCGCGGAGACATCTGCAGATTAGAGATACATTTAAAAGGAACAGAATATGCGGGGCAGGAAGGAAAGGTAAGCCTTTTTATCCGTAGGGAAGGAAAAATTCTGGCTTTTCCGGTGGGTAATATGCGGCTGATGTCCCAAAGCTCAGATTATAGTGGAAGGATTTCTGATGGTGAGCTGGGCGATGAAACCTGTCATATACAGGATGTCTGTGGAATTCTGATTCAGCCGGCAGATGGTAATTTTTATGGCAGCCAGTGGGACAATGGGGAGATACATAAGGAAGAAATAGAAATGCAAGCTGCAGAAGAGCCGTCTCTTCAGACTGAGGAAGTGCCGATGCACCATATTTTCCCGGAAGAGATAAGCATGGAAAAAGGAATCCAGGAAAGAAGCACGCAGGAAAAAGGCACTGGGGAAAAAGAGGCCTCCATCTGGGAGCACTGGGAGAATCTGAAGCAGAAAATGACGATCCTGCATCCTTTTGAAGGAGAGAATATAACCTGCGTTCATATGGAACTGCAGGATTTACGGGAGCTGCCACAGAAATACTGGTGTCTTGGGAATAACAGCTTTCTTCTGCATGGTTTCTTTAATTACCGGTATCTTTTCTTCGGAGAACAGGTGACGCCGGAAGGACGAGAGCTGTTCTTGGCGGTGCCGGGGGTTTATCAGAAGCCGGAAAAAGTAATGGCGGCTATTTTTGGTTTTCCACAGTTCCGGACGGAAAAGCCGTGCCGGCAGTTAGAGGGGAGTTTTGGCTACTGGTATCGCCGGATGGACGAATAAGGGCGAACCGGATATGGTCTTCCCATTTTCCCTGTATCAGGGCATATTCCCTGGCGACACCTTCCTGTTGGAAATCAAGGGATTCTAGCAGACGGATGGAAGCGGTATTTTCCGGCATGACGGCAGCTTCTATCCGGTGCAGATGAAATTCTTCAAACATAAGCTGAATACCAAAAGCAAGGGCTTCGCGGGCGTATCCTCTGTGCCAGTATGCAGGGGAAAAGCGATAGCCGGTCTCACAGGAATAGTAAGTAGAACGGTTGATATTGCGGAAGCAGATGGTGCCTATGATTTCGTCGGGATTTTCCCTGCGGAATATATAGAAGCGGATGAGGCTGTGCTTTAAGGTGAGACTCAGCTCACAGTTCATCAGGGTCTGCTGGTAGGCCACCGTATAGAACTGCTCCGGGTGTATGGTTTCATATGGCTCAAAGACATTCCGGTTCTGCTTATAAAACTGAAGAACTGCAGGGGCATCATCTTCCCCTAACAATTTCAGGATTAAGCGGTCTGTTTCATAGATAAATTTCATGTTATTAACTCCTGCAGCTGGTATAAGAATACCTTTTTGTTACGCTCAAAATATGCTATTATTATAACAGAGAAAAGAGTAAAAGTCAGGAGTAAACATGGAACCGGAGATAAAATATATGAAAGCAGCCCTGCGGGAGGCAAGGAAAGCAGAAAAATTAGAGGAAGTTCCTATTGGCTGCGTGATTGTGCAGAATGATAAAATTATTGCCCGGGGCTATAACCGGCGCAATACCGATAAAAATACCCTTTCCCATGCGGAACTGACTGCCATTAAAAAGGCATCGAAGAAGACCGGGGACTGGAGGCTTGAGGACTGCGTGATGTATGTGACCTTAGAACCCTGCCAGATGTGTGCGGGAGCCATTGTACAGTCCCGTATGAAAAAGGTGGTAATCGGAACTATGAATCCCAAGGCTGGATGCGCCGGTTCAGTGATGAATCTTTTGCAGGTGGCAGCATTTAATCATCAGGTAGAGATAGAGCGGGGCGTATTGGAGGAAGAATGTTCAGACATGCTGTCGGAATTTTTCAGACGGTTGCGTGAGAAGAAGAAACAGCAGAAAATGAAGGCAAAACCTTGACAATCCGGCATAAAATAGGCTATAATTTAGATTCCGAGCAGCCGGGGTGGCAGCGGTGCCCTGTACCAGCAATCCGCTATAGCTGGGGTGATATCCTGTCTCGGGTTTGAAATTGTAAAGCAGCCCTGAATAAGTGGCGTTGATGTCTGGGTCTTACGCAACAAGAATCTGTGAACCGGGTCAGGTCAGGAATGAAGCAGCCCTAAGCGGAAGCTCCTGTGTGCCGTAAGGTCGCCTGGACTGAGTTGGCTGTTCAGGTAACGTTTGCAACGAGAATTCAAAACAGGATGCTCGGTTTTTAATGCAAAAAATTAGAAATTATAATATAATAAAGATAAGGGTTCTTCATAAGAAAGCTGGAGAGAAGAAAATTTAATATAATAAAGGAGATAAAGATGAAGAAGTACGGTTTTGGCGTAGATATTGGTGGAACCACCTGTAAGATCGGATTATTTGAGACCAGCGGGAGAATGCTGGATAAGTGGGAAATCCCAACCAACAAGGCAGAGAATGGCGGACATATTTTAGATGATGTGGCAGCATCCATTGACGAGAAAATGAAATCAGCATCCATTGCAAAGGAAGATGTGGAAGGAATCGGCGTAGGTGTTCCTGGTCCTGTATTAGAAGATGGCTCTGTTTCCGTATGTGTAAACCTCGGATGGGGACAGGTTCAGGTTGCCGATGAATTAAGCAGTAAGACAGGTCTTTCGGTTAAAGTAGGAAATGATGCGAATGTAGCAGCCCTTGGCGAGATGTGGCAGGGCGGTGGAAAAGGCTACACCGGAGTCGTTATGGTTACGCTTGGAACCGGTGTTGGCGGCGGAATTATTCACAATGGTAAAATTATTCCGGGCGCAAACGGAGCAGGCGGCGAAATTGGACATATTACCGTTAATACAGAGGAAAAAGATACCTGCGGATGTGGCAGACATGGCTGCTTAGAGCAGTACGCATCAGCTACCGGAATCGTCCGCATGGCGAAGAAACTTCTGGCTGAGAAAGATGATGAGTCTTCCTTACGCGGATTTGAACCGCTGACAGCAAAGGATATCTTTGATGAGGCAAAAAAAGGAGATGCTCTGGCATTAGAGGCGGTAGAAATCTTAGGCGAGACACTTGGTATGGCGTTATCTAATATTGCCTGTGTCGTTAACCCACAGGTATTCGTAATCGGTGGCGGCGTATCCAGAGCCGGAGATATCTTAATTGATACGGTAGCAAAACATTTCAAAGAGCATGCATTTGCATCCTGCAAGGACACCAAGTTTGCATTGGCATCCCTTGGAAATGATGCCGGAATGTACGGCTGCGTGCAGATGATATTAGACTAAGAATCAGATGAATCGAGAAACATGCTTTGCGAGATTCTTTCGTAAGTAAGTGAAAAGCCTCCGTCCTGGGACGGAGGCTTTTCTTGATTTATTGCGAGAACCAAAGGACTCTCTTGGACCTTGAAAAAGGCACAAAGTCCAGTAAAAAGAAAGGGAGACTAAATAATTAAAAGATGATTAAATAATCATAATACGCGTTCTAATTCGTATTTCTTATTCAACAGAAGTACATCAGCCCTTGCACCCGGGGTCAGACTGCCGATGGTTTTCTCCATTCCAATGCTCTTGGCAGGGTTGCAAAACGGCCTTTTTTGTATACAGTTTGTCCGCCAAGTTCATAAGTACCATCTGCCATTCCGGTTGCACGCATGGCATCGCTGATTAAGATGACGCGGTCATCCCCAAACATATGGAATACGCTGCGGATAACGGCTGGATGGATGTGAATGCCATCACAGATAATTTCCACCATTGCATGTGGGGCATCAGCAGCGGCACCCACAATACCTGGGTCACGGTGATGGAATGCCAGCATGGCGTTGAACAGATGAGTTGCATGGCTGGCACCTGCTGCGAAGGCCTTTGAGGCAATTTCATAAGAAGCAGTAGAGTGTCCAAGAGAAATAGCAACTTCATCATGGATTTTTTCGATAAATTTGTCTGCTCCCGGAAGTTCCGGAGCGATGGTAATTAATTTTATTTTGCCACTGGATGCTTCTGACAAGCGGCAAAATACGTCTATACTAGGGTTGCAGAGGTAACTTTCTTTCTGGGCACCCTTCTTTGCCGGGGAAAGGAAAGGACCTTCCATATGAATACCGGCTACATAGGCATGCTTTCCGTCATCCGGTACACCGGAAACAGTTTCGAAGATTTCCATAAGCTGGTTTTCAGGTAAAGTCATGGATGTTGCACAGAAGGATGTAACGCCGCAGGAATGCAGGTAAGCTGCAATCTCGGAAAGTCCGTCTGTATTTGCGTCACAGAAATCATGACCCTTTGCACCATGGATATGCACATCAACCAGTCCCGGAATCACATAATTGCCTTTTGCATCCAGAATTTCCTCGTTTTCGGAAACTGCTTTGTCTACGATTGTATGTGTAGCATCATCGATATATAAGTCTTTTTCATGGAAAGTGAAGTCATTACTCCATACAAGACCGTTTCGGATAATCATTCGAATACCCCCTTAAATCAGTTTATTTTTAATAATCAGTGAAAGAGCTGCTTCATCAGCAACGATGGATACGTTGTTATGTAACTGCAGGATAGAAGCAGGAACAGTCGGAGTGATTGGCCCAAACAGGGCCTGATACATAGCTTCTGCCTTTGCTTCACCGGAAGCAATCAGAAGGATGCTTCTTGCCTGCATGATATTTTTAATACCGGTAGAGTAAGCGTGAGTAGGCACTTCACCAATAGAAGAGAAGAAACGTGCGTTTGCCTGAATGGTATTTTCAGTCAGTTTTACGCAGTGGGTTTCTTTTTCGAAAGCTTCGCCCGGCTCGTTGAAACCGATATGTCCGTTGTTTCCGATACCAAGAAGCTGTAAATCAATGCCGCCTAAGCTTTTGATGATATTATTGTAACGGGTACATTCCTTTTCAATGTCTGTTTCCAGACCGTTTGGAATATTGGTATTTTCTGGTTTAATATTAACAGAATCAAACAGGTTGTGGCGCATAAAATATGCGTAGCTCTGTGGATTGGAAGCATCCAGTCCCTTGTACTCGTCCAGATTGACACTGCGGATTTCACTGAAATCAAGATCCCCCTTATTATACCAGTCGATTAACTGTTTGTAAGTTCCGATTGGGGAAGAACCGGTAGCAAGTCCCAATACAGCGTCCGGTTTCATAATAATCTGTGCAGAAATAATATTAGCAGCCTTACGGCTCATTTCATTATAATCCTTTGCTTTATAAATACGCATGGTACCCCTCCTTAAAAGGCAATTTCTATATTGTTTAGTCTGATTATATAATCGGAAAAATGAAAATGCTATAGATTAGGGGCAAGGGGAAAGAACTGTCCAAAAAATCACAAAAAAAGCAAAAAGAGTACCAATATTTAAAATGAAAACAGACAAAATAGCCGCTTAACGGAAATGTGCAGTGGCAAATATGATTTGAATAAAGGCTTTAACAAACTAACACATTACCATACAAAATGTGATTAAATCATAATTTAACACAGGCTATAAAAGGATTAAAACAGGATTAAACCAATTTATAAAAAATTTAAGAAATCTTAAATTGACCCATCGCAAGGGCTGCTTTACAATGAAAATAGATTGTAAGCAATTACGGAAAACATAAGAAACAACGGAGAAAAGCATTGTCTACAAGAAGAGAAAGAGAACGAAGAAAGAAATTAAAGAGAATAAGAAATGCAATTTCAGCAGTTTTTTGTGTACTGGTATTGCTGTTAGTGCTGGGAATCGTAAACCTTCTGACCGGTGTTTTGGAAAAACATCTTCCTATTATAGATGGGAATGGAGACTATACCATCAGTATACTGGAAAAGCTGTCCGGAGATAAAGAGGAGAAGGAACCGGATAAGAAGGGACTGACGGTGTGCATTGATGCGGGACACGGCGGAAAGGACAATGGTTCTGACTATAAGAACCGCTATGAGAAAGATGATACTCTTGCCCTGGCACTTGCAGTACAGAGTTATTTGCAGGAAAAAGATGTGAATGTCATCATGACGCGAAGTGATGATACCTTCTTAAAACTGTCAGAGAGATGTGATATAGCAAATGAAGCGGAAGCAGATTATTATGTATCCCTGCACCGGAATACCGGAGAAGGATATGGAGTAGAGACATGGGTATACAGTGGAGCCAATGAAGAGACCATGGGACTTGCCGGAAATATCCAGCAGGGGTTAGCCGGAGTCGGTGTACAGCGCGATCGTGATGTGAAAAAGGGAACCCAGAAGAGCAGTTCAAAGGATTATTATGTAAACAGCCATTCCCATATGCCGTCCTGTATCGTTGAAATGGGATTTATGAATAATGCCAAAGACAATCAGCTTTTTGATGATAATAAGGAAGCATATGCGGCGGCTATTGGAGATGCCATTATTGCTACTTATAAGACTTACCATGGTGACGGAACAGGTGGAAATACAGAAGCAGATACGTCCATCGGAGATACTACAACAGGTGATACAGACACAGATGGAACCTCCGGCAGCACAGAAGACAGTACCGCCACAGAAGATACGAAAAACGTTGGAGAAGTTATTACCAACCAGCAGATTGCCAATGTGGAAGCTTTGGATGGAACCTGTCAGAACTGGGGGCAGGGCGTGAATTTTGATGAAGAGAACCGGCCGATTGGAGCTGTTTCTTATCAGGAAAAATACGGAGACTATCAGGCGAATTTTATCGGAGCAGATGAAAAGAAGATTTATCTGACCTTTGACGAAGGCTACGAATATGGCTGTACGCCGCAAATCTTAGATACTTTAAAGGAAAAGGGCGTAAAGGCAACCTTTTTTGTGACAGAGCCATATGCCAAGGCACAGCCGGAGCTGGTACAGCGGATGATTGACGAGGGACATGAGATTGGTAATCACAGCGTGACCCATCCGTCCGAGGGCCTTCCATCCCAGAGCCTGGAGCAGCAGAAAAATGAAGTCATGGAGAACCATCAGTATATTAAGGATAATTTTGGCTATGATATGCACCTGTTCCGGTTCCCGGCGGGTAAATTCAGTGACCGGTCCTTAGCAGTGGTCAATAACTGCAACTACAAGAGCGTGTTCTGGAGCTTTGCATACAAGGACTATGATGTCAATAACCAGCCAGGCGAGTCAGAAGCGTTACAGAAATTAAAAGACCGGATGCATCCGGGAGCAATTTATCTTTTACATGCGGAGTCTGCCACCAATACAGCCATTCTTGGAAGATTTATTGATGCAGCGCAGGCGGCAGGTTACGAGGTAGTGGCATTCCAGTAAGAACGGAAATAGAAGGAGAAGCCCGGCTGTTTTGATATTGTGCGTTCTGATTTTTGGGTTTATACTCAGTGCATACCTGATAACAGGAAGCAGAATGAGAAGAGAAATAAGATTTTCGGGTAGTTGTGAGGACAGAAAATGCGGATACAAAAGAGAAAAATAATATTGCCAGTCATGGTATTACTGCTTGGGATGACTGCTTTGGGAGCTGTATTATATGGAGTAGGAAATATACAGCAAAACAATAGCAGAAAAATGGCGAATCTGAATGCAATGGTATATTCTGAGCGGATAAAGTCTGATATTATACAGGAAGTTGGAGTTACAAAAGCTTTAAAGCAGCTTCTGGTCAGTGAAAATGGCAGGATTAATAAATTTTCAGAGGTGGCAGAGGATATGATGATGGGTTCCGCCCAGAGTATCCAGCTTGCACCGGATGGTGTAGTAACAGAGGTATATCCGGAAGAGGGCAATGAAGCCGGAAAAATCGACTTGTTCAATGATGCAGACAGGGGAGAAATTTCCCGTTATGCCAGAGATAACCATATTGAAATTATGCAGGGACCGTTTCAGTTAGAGCAGGGTGGATACGGAATGGCAGTACGAAATCCGATATACCTGAAAAATGAAAACGGAGAAGAAGAATTCTGGGGATTTACCATTGTAATTATCCGTGTACCGGATGTTTTTTTTGATTCATTAAAAGCACTTTCGGATTTTGACTATGATTATACGTTATCAAAGACCGTTTCCCCATGGGATACAACATATGAAGAAGTATGTAGCTCAGGAGCAATTCTGACGGATCCGGTTGCTTATGAATTTGAAGCAGTTGGAAGTCAGTGGAAACTGGAAATCATGCCAAAGGCAGGCTGGTCGAATTATGAGCACTTTTATGGACTGCTGGCTGGCGGACTGTTGATTGTTCTGCTGCTGACGGGACTTGTCTCTATGATTCTGGCTTTGGATGAGCATAAAAATAGATTTAAAAAGCTGGCTGTAACCGATGTATTGACCAGAATCAATAACAGGCATGGATTTGAGGAGCAGGTAAGACAGTATTTGAAAAAGTATCCGGAAGCTTCCTGCGTGGCAGCGCAGTTTGACATTGATGATTTCAAATTTATTAATGACATATATGGACATGAATCCGGAGACAAGGCATTACAGATATTAGCAGAAAGCATGCGGAAATCGTTCCCGGAACATGCAGTGCTTGGACGGAAAGGTGGAGATGAATTCTGCATTTTCTTAGATAATTGCACCGGAGAAGAAGTAAGGGAAAAGCTGGAGCAGTTTACAAAAAAGAAGCGTTCTTTCTGGTATGAAGGTGAAAAAGTGACATATACTATTTCCCTGGGATATGCAGAGTATCCGTTGCAGGGACAAAACTATTCACGGTTGATGCGCTGTGCAGATGCAGCACTTTATGAAGTAAAGCTTGACGGGAAAAATGGCTGTCTTCAGTATCGGGAAGGAATTGGACTTGAAATCAGAAAGCAGCTTGGATTTGCATTGAAGGATGTTTCGGAAAATCTTCCGGGAGCATTTATTATTTATAAAGCAGATAAAGAAAATGATGAAATTCTTTTTGCGAACCATGAGATGATCCGTCTCACCGGATGCAGGAACATGGCAGAACTGCAGGAGTATACAAAAGGAAGCTTCCGTAACCTGATTGAAGAAGGAGAAAGAGAGCAGGTTGAAGAAAGTATCTGGCAGCAGATAGGGGGAGGACATTCCAATGATTATGTACACTTCCATCTGCGGAAAGCAGATGGAACCTCACTGAGGGTGCTTGACCATGGCAGAATTGTGGAAAATGGACGATACGGCAGAGTGTTCTATGTACTGATGGTGGACTGGAATTCTACAAAGCGGCATTACAGGGATGTATTTTAAAGACTGTAAAATATGATAAAAAAGAAAGAGGTATAGGATGATGAAGAAAAAATTAATCACTATCGTAATGGGAATGGTATTTTGGGCTGGATTATTTGGAGGATGTGGCCAGACAGAGGTGAAGCAGGATAATGCAATCACAAATAGCAGCGAAGAGGGAAAAGAAGAAGGAACAGCAGAAGAAAAAGAATTAACAGGAACCATTGATGAGATAAAGGATTTTATGTTTGTTGTGACAGATGAGAATGATACGCCATATAGTTTTACTTTTGAAGAAAAACCGGAGGGATTGGAAAATGTCAGCAATGGAGATACTGTAACGGTAAAATATACAGGAACAATTTCTGAGGTAGATCCGTTTGAGGGAGAGGTATTATCTGTTGAAAAGGCAAAATAAAATCAAAACAACAATGAGATTGTCAGCAGCAATGGTATTCCTGTCCATGCTGCTGTGTGCCTGTACAGAAGCATCGCAGAATCAGGAGATGCCGGCTGCAACATATATGGGAGGAAAAGACACCATTGCCGGGATTTGTGAAGAACTGGAATCAGCAGGAGCTTCCCATGTAGATACATTTCGGGAATGGACGACTGATTTCGCGGATACTGCCGGAAAAAATGCCGGACTGGAGGATAGCTGGTCAGATCCCGGAAAAATGAAAGCAGATATTGGAAAATGTATGGATGGCTGGGAACAGAACCATGACTATTCGGATGCTGATTGCAGAATGACAGCGTTTCTTCTGCTGGATGGTGTGCTCCGTGCAGAATCGACAGAAGACAGCTATGAGGGTACCTACTTAATGTTTGATACAGAAGCAATAGATAATGTGGACAGGTATGAAAGCATAAAAGAGAATAAAAATATGTTCACCACACTCTATGGAGAAAAAAGTGTAACAGATGGCAGTCACCCGGAAAATACATTTTCCGATAGTTGGAAACATTATGGATTTCAAGTGGATAGTGACAGGCTCTCTCTTCTTAGCATAGTAATATATGACCCATACTCGGATGTTGTTTTTGTGGGGCATACCGGTGTTCTGATAAAGTACAGTGACTATTATTTGTTTATAGAAAAAATCGCTTTTGAACAGCCGTATCAGGCAACAAGGGTGCATAATATGGATGAATTGCTCGATATTATGTCACTAAGACCGGAATATTTTGGAGAAGAGGGTGAAGCAGGTCCCTTTGTTTATTGTAATGGAGAATATCTCGGAACATTAAAGAAAAATATTTAAAGAAGTAAATATTTTACAACTTATGTTGAACCGGAGTAAAAGTCAGATAGATGTAATTTGCAAAAAACCGCCGCCTCATCGTTTGGGAAAGAACGATGGGCGGCGGATATCATATAACCAGAATGACTGCAATGGAACTGCAGCCACAGGGGCGTTTTATTTATTGGCACCGTCAGCATCAATTACAGATTGAATCTGTTTCATCAGGGTATCATAGTTGTCCTGATTATCAATTCCACCGAGCATCGGATCGCCCACAATATTACCATTTCTATCGACTAAAATTGTGGTAGGGAATGCCATAATATCAGAAGCATATTTACCTGCATCTGAAGCAGAGTCAATGGAAAGATTGCGGTATGCTGCCCCCTGGCTTTCCAGAACAGCTGCAGCTTCTTTGATGGCATCCTCGTTTCCATCAAAGGTTTCTGTATTGATTCCAATTACCTCTCCTCCCATGGATTTGATGGTATCATTTAATTCATTAAGTTTTGACAGCTCGGCAACACAAGGCTTACAGCCGGTAAACCAGAAATTAACGACAGTTACTGCATTTCCGGAAAACAGGCTTTCGTCAACAGAATTACCATCATAATCCTGACCGGAGAAATTCCTGAAAGGAGAGGTATCGTCAGAATTATCCTTCTGGGAGGCATTGTCAGATGCTGTATTGTCCTTTTCAATTGCTGCTATCTGTTCCTCGATTTTTCGAATCGTTTCAATATCATCTGTAAGAGTTTTTAATTCATCTTCTGTAAATGAGTCTTTATTTGATTCGACGGTGGCAGCCAGATAGTCGGCGTAATTTCCGCTTGGATCAGCAGTACTTTTATTCATCATGCCAAATGCTTTGTTCCATGCATCTTCATGATCAGCAAAGAGCTGATTCTCCTGCTGATATAAATCATCCAGCGTAGTGTTGGAACTGCCGGAAACTTCAGAGCCGGCTTCGGTCTGGGTATCGCGGGAAGCATCTGTGTTTGAAGTTCCTTTTCCGCTGCAGGCTGTAAACAATAATGCTGTACAGAGGGTAAAAATAGAAATAACGGTTCTTTTTGTTTTCATGAATAATTTCTCCTTTGAATAATTGATAATAAAATTAATGGTTACTTTTTTGAATATTGTTGTCTACGGATGCTCTTTTTTCACATGGCATGCCCATAAACTGATAGTGGATGGCATCTTTAGGGCAGGCTTTTATACATGCTCCGCATCGTATGCATTCCGGATGATCCGGGGTCTTGAGCACATCAACATCCATTTTACAGGCATTGGAACATTGACCGCATCCGACACATTTACTGTTTTCAACCTTAATTTTAAGAAAGCTGACCTTGTTAAACAGTGAGTAGATTGCCCCGAGAGGACAAATCCATTTGCAGAAGGGTCTGTAAAACAAAATACTTAACACAACAACTGTAATTAAAATAAGGCATTTAAAAGAAAAAAGCTTTCCCAGTGCAGATCGTATGGCAACATTTCCCAGTGAAAGAGGTATAGCCCCTTCCAGAACGCCTTGAGGACAAATGTATTTGCAGAAGAACGGATCCCCCATCCCAATGGAGTTCGTTACAAACATTGGCAGAAGTATAACGAAAACAATAAGGATAAGATATTTCAGGTATCTTAGTGGTTTCAGCCGGGCTGTAGAAAATTTTTTCCCGGGAATTTTATGGATTAAATCCTGAAACCATCCAAACGGACACAAAAAACCACATATAAATCGCCCAAGTGTCACACCGAGTAAAATAAAAAATCCTGTTATGTAGTATGAAAATTTAAATCGCGATGAACCGACAACTGCCTGAAAAGCTCCGATAGGACAGGCTCCGGATGCAGCGGGACAGGAATAACAGTTTAATCCGGGTACACATACCGTTTTAGCACTGCCCTGATATATTTTACCCTTGAATAAATTGGGAATATGAATATTAGTAAGCAGCGTGGCAGCTGCCTGTATCCATCCACGTATTCCGGCAGCTCTTTTTGATATTATTTTTTTATTCTTATCCAATTCCGACACACTCCAGACATAATTTTATTGCTTTGCCAAATACGGCAGCTGCTTCACCTCTGATTGCACCATAGCTGACCATAGTGATACCGGTGATAAGCAAGGCAATTTGAGATATTTTTTGACACTTCAAGATATTGTTGCTCCTTTCATTTATTGAATTTATTGACCTGCTGACCTGGGTATTATACAATAGCAGTTGTAAAATTTTTGTTAAGAAACAGGTGAAAGCTTTTGAGATTATTAATAGTTGAAGATGAGAAACAAATATGCGACACAATTGCAAAAAGTCTGTATGATGCCGGTTACGAGGTGGATACCTGCTATGACGGGGAAGAGGCACTGGAATGCATTCTGGCGGAGGATTATGATTTGATTGTTCTGGATCTGAATCTGCCGGGTATGGATGGAATGGACATTTTAAGGGAACTTAGACAGAAAAATGAGGAGACGAAGGTCCTGATATTATCTGCAAGAGGACAGATTGCCGATAAGGTTGAGGGACTGGATGCAGGTGCAAACGATTATATGGAAAAACCGTTTCATTTGCAGGAACTTGAGGCACGTATCAGAAGCCTGACAAGAAGAAAATTTGTGCAGAAGGATATATGCCTGGAAAGTGGTGAAATTAAGTTCAATACGATAAGACGCGAGGCATATGCAAAAGGGAAAATGGTTCCCCTGACAAGAAAAGAAAATGGTATTCTGGAATACCTTCTTCTTAATCTTGGCAGACCGGTCAGCCAGGAGGAACTGATAGAGCATGTCTGGGATGCATCCGTGGATAGCTTTAGCGGCTCCATCAGAGTGCATATGTCGTCACTCAGAAGAAAACTAAAGTCCGTGCTTGGATATGATCCGGTTTTGAACAAGGTGGGAGAGGGGTATAAAATACGAGAGGAGTCCGATAAATGAGAAGAATGTCGCTGCAGTGGAGGCTTACCTGTATCATTACATTATATATTGCGGTAATATGTGGATGCCTGACTATGCTGGTCTATAAAAACGGTGTGTATTATATGGATTCCCTGCAGGAGACTGTTGATGCACAGGGAGATGGGAATGGAAATGAATCAGACGAAATATATATCAGTATTCCGGAAGACAAGTGGGACGAATTTGCAAATGATTTTTCGGTCCAGGTATATAACAATAAGACGGATTACAAAAAAAGCAGCCTGATAATTTCAGCTTTATTGGCGCTTCTTGGTGGAGTGGCTACATATTTTATAAGTGGGCGTGCCCTCAGACCGATTAGAGAGTTTTCGGATAAAATCGAAGAAGTACAGGCACAGAATCTGGCAGATTCACGGATAGAAGAGAATCAGGTGAAAGAACTGAACCAGCTTAGTGCTTCATATAACAAAATGCTTGAACGCCTTTCGGATGCCTTTGAGATACAAAGACAATTTACCGCAAATGCAGCACATGAGCTTCGAACCCCGCTGTCTTTAATGCAGGTACAGCTTGATTTATATAATTCCGCCAGACATCCGGGCAATGATACAGATACTTTACAGACGATAAAGATGGTTACGGAACAGAATGACAGGCTCAGCAGGATGGTAAAGACACTTCTTGACATGAGCGAACTTCAGACGGTGGGGAGAGATGAGAAAATTGCAGTTGACGCTCTCATTGATGAAGTGCTGGCAGATTTGGAACCTCTTGCACAGGAAAAAAATATAAAGCTTGCTGGAAAATGCAAGAATACAACAATGGTCGGAAGTGATATTCTTATTTACAGGCTGGTATATAATCTTGTTGAAAATGCAATAAAATATAATCATTCAGGTGGACAGGTTACAGTTACTGCGTATCAGAAGGAAAAGCATGTTTATCTGTCAGTAGAGGATACAGGAAGCGGAATCCCGGAGGAACTACGGGAGCGCGTGTTTGAACCATTCTTCCGTGTGGATAAATCCAGAAGCAGGGAACTGGGGGGCGTAGGTCTGGGACTTGCTTTGGTTCATGAAATTGTGAGAGTGCATGATGGCAGTATAACAGTTAAGGCCAGTCCGTCTGGAGGGACGATTTTTGATGTGATTTTTTAAAGAGAATATATCTGATGTGCTTTTGAACAGCCAGGAATGGGAGGAAAGAAAATGCCGGAACGAAAAATAGTCCGTACAGCCAATGAAGATTTACCGGTAATTAAGGAAATGAATGCAGCCAGTAAAATGAAACTGGAAAAAAGAATGATAAACCTGTCCTTTATTGGAAGCGTACTCTTTGTAGCAGCAGAAGGAGTTATGGCATATATCAGTCATTCCCATGCAATATTGATGGACTGCGTATTTGATGTGACAGATTTAATAATGATAGGACCGTTTCTGGTGCTGGTGCCACTGTTGTACCGGCCGGTAACGGAACGCAGACCATATGGATTTTCCCAGGTGGAATCTTTATTTCTGGTAATCAAGTACAGTGTGCTTTTAGTAGTTACCATCCAGCTTTTAATTGACAGTGTTCAAAGCATCCTGCATGGTGGACATATGGTAAATGCCAGCCAGCTTGCAGGCTTTGAGTTTGGCGTATTTGCCGGCTGCCTTGTCATTTATTTCCTGCTTCATTATTTCAGTAAACGGTATGCATCCGTAGTGGTAAAAGCGGAAATGTATAACTGGAAACTGGATGTAGTCAGCAGTTTTGGCGTATCCGCCGCATTCTTCGGACAGTTCCTTCTGCAGAAGACACCGTACGAATGGCTGGCACCGTACATAGACCCGGTAGTAGCAATTGTGATGGCATTAATCTTAATTGTAGAACCGGTGAAAATGATATTGCATGGACTCAGGGAGCTGGTGCTCTTTGCACCGGAGCAGGAAGTGATGGACCAGATACGTTCCATAGCAGAACAATATATGCAGACCTGTTCCTATACGATAGAATTTTTGGATGTCATCCAGACCGGACGAAAAACCTGGGTGGAAATATACATAGACAGTCCCAATGATATTATTACAATGCAGTCCCTCACCAGAATCAGAAATGGAATCCGGGAGGAATTAAAGAAATACTTTGATCAGATTTATGTGGAACTGATACCGGATTTGCCGGAATAAAAATAATACCGGACACAGGTGCCGGAGTGTATAAAAAGTGCCGATGGAATATTCCACCGGCACTTTTTATGAAACGGAGATGGCGGGATTCGAACCCGCGTGCCCCGGAGGGCTAACGCATTTCGAGTGCGCCCCGTTATGACCACTTCGATACATCTCCAGATAAAAAAGAGTGCATACACTTTGTTGGATTCGTGTGGTAAAGTGTTTTGCACAATAACATATATATCATACAATATTTTCCTGCCGGATGCAAGCAGATTTCATTGACAGACTTGGAAAATACCCGTATAATATTATTTATATTGGTTATAGTGACCATAACTAGGAGGATTAGACAAATGAATAATGAAAAAGAGTTCAAGCCGTATATTCCGGCAGACAAAGTTTTGCCGGAACTTACGCCAGTCTCTATTATTCTGGGTATTCTGCTTGCTGTAGTTTTCGGTGGGGCAAACGCATACTTAGGACTTAGAGTAGGAATGACAGTGTCGGCATCCATACCGGCAGCGGTAATTTCCATGGGAATTATCCGCGTAATTTTAAGAAGGGACTCCATTCTGGAGAATAACATGGTACAGACCATCGGTTCTGCCGGAGAGTCTCTTGCAGCAGGAGCAATCTTTACACTCCCGGCTCTGTTCATGTGGGCAGAGGAAGGTGGTACAAGCATGCCATCTTTAGTGGAAATCGCATTAATTGCATTAATCGGTGGTGTCATCGGAGTTATGTTCATGATTCCACTTCGTAGTGCATTAATCGTACAGGAGCATGGAAAGCTTCCTTATCCGGAAGGAAAAGCCTGTGCAGAAGTACTGGTAGCCGGAGAAGAAGGCGGAGCAAAAGCAAGTACCGTATTTGCCGGTCTGGGAATTGCAGCAGCATACAAATTCATCACAGATGGTTTGAAAGTATTCCCGAGTGAAGTGACTTATGAAATCAAATCTTACAAGGGTTCCGGAGTCGGAATGGATGTACTTCCGGCACTTCTTGGAGTTGGTTATATCTGTGGAGCCAGAGTATCTTCCTACATTTTTGCGGGTGGAGTAATTGGCTGGTTCGTACTGATGCCGTTAATCGCACTCTTTGGTGCAGACCTTACCATTTTCCCGGCAAGCGTTCCGGTATCTGAACTTGGCGCATCAGGAATCTGGTCAAACTATATCCGTTACATTGGAGCAGGAGCAGTTGCAGCAGGCGGAATCATCAGCCTGGTAAAGAATCTGCCACTTATCGCAAAGACCTTCCGTCAGGCATTAAAGAGCTACGGAAGCAAAGGAAATGGCGACAACAGCCGTCTCAATAAAGATATTCCAATAAATATCGTAATTCTTACGATTGGAATCATGGCTATTATCATGTGGCTGGTTCCGGCAGTTCCGGTAAGCCTTCTTGGAGCAATTATTATCGTAATCTTTGGATTCTTCTTTGCAACCGTATCATCCAGAATGGTTGGTATCGTAGGAAGTTCTAATAACCCGGTATCCGGAATGGCAATTGCAACACTGCTTATCACAACTATGATTTTAAAAGCAACCGGAACCATCGGAATGCCTGGAATGGTAGCTTCTATTGCAATCGGTTCTGTCATCTGTATCATCGCAGCAATCGCCGGAGATACATCACAGGATTTAAAGACCGGTTATCTGGTAGGAGCAACACCTTGGAAACAGCAGGTTGGTGAAATCATCGGTGTAGCAGCATCTGCTATTGCAATCGGTGGAGTATTATATCTGTTAAATGCAGCATGGAGCTATGGTTCCTCAGCAATCCCTGCACCGCAGGCAACCTTGATGAAGATGGTAGTAGAAGGAGTTATGGGCGGAAACCTTCCTTGGGTACTGGTATTTGCAGGTGTTGGTATTGCAGTAGTAGTAGAAATCCTTGGAATTCCGGTATTGCCATTTGCAGTAGGTCTTTACCTTCCGATTTACTTAAGCACACCGATGATTGTTGGTGGATTAATCCGCTTATACTTCGATAAGAAGAAGGGTGAATCTGAAGAAGAGAAGAAACGAAAAGTGGAAAATGGAGTGCTTTATTCATCCGGTCTGATTGCTGGAGAGGGTCTGGTAGGAATACTCCTTGCAGTCTGCGCAGTCATTCCATTCAAGGGAGAGACCTTTGCAGATGCATTTAACTTATCTGCAATATTCGGTTTCAGCTTAGGAAACATTGGCGGACTGGTATTCTTTGCATTACTTGCCGTAACTTTAATCCTTTTCATCCGTGGAAAGAAGAAAAAAGAAAATTAAAAACAGAATAAAGTAGTTCTTACATCTGCCGTCTTGCGAAAAGGCGGCAGATGTTTTATACTGCTAGCGAAGATAATAGGAGGCAATATGGCAAAGAAAAAAGACAATTATTTAGATTATATCCCACGTCCGAATACATTATTTGAATGTAATAAGAACAAAGATGGCAAAATAGAAATAAAAATGCATAACAAAGGTGTGTTTAACAAAATCGCACAGGTGTTATTTAAGAAACCGAAATACAGCTATATCGAGCTGGATGAATTCGGCAGCTTCGTGTGGGAGCAGATGGATGGAAAGAAAACCATCTATGAGATTGGTACACTGGTAAAAGAAAGATTCGGTGACAAGGCAGAACCTCTTTACGAGAGACTGTCCCAGTATATCAAGATTTTGCATAACAACCATTTTATCGTATATGAGAATAAATTAAGAAAGAAGGAATCATAATGAGCGCATTAGCAGGCTTAGAACCAAAAGAGGTATTTCATTATTTTGAAGAAATCAGCAATATTCCCCGTCCATCCTATAAAGAGGAGAAAATCAGCAATTATCTGGTAAACTTCGCAAAGGAACGGAACTTAGAATATTATCAGGATGAAGTAAAAAATGTCATTATCATCAAAGAGGCAGCACCGGGCTATGAAGACGTTGCACCACTGATGATTCAGGGACATATGGACATGGTGTGCGAGAAAGAACCGGGCAGCACCATTGATTTTGAAAATGACGGACTGACACTGGAAGTAAACGGAGATTATATCAGTGCAAAAGGAACAACCCTTGGCGGCGACGATGGAATTGCAGTTGCATACGCACTGGCAATCTTAGACTCTGACAGTATTGCGCATCCGCGTATCGAATTTATCTGTACCGTGTCCGAAGAGGTTGGCATGGAAGGTGCCGTAGCACTGGATGTTTCCCACTTGAAAGCAAAGAAGCTTCTGAACCTGGATTCTGAAAATGAAGGAATCATGCTGGTAAGCTGTGCCGGTGGATGCAGCACCGTATGTGAGCTTCCGGCGGAATGGGAAAAGAGCGCAGGAAATCTTGTTTCTATTCATGTGGCAGGCTTAAAGGGCGGACATTCCGGCGTGGAAATTGACAAAGGAAGAGCCAACTCCAACATTTTACTGGGAAGAATTCTTTTGGAATTAAAAGATGAATATCATTATCAGATAGCAGCATTATCCGGCGGAAATAAGCAGAATGCCATTCCAAGAGAAAGTGCAGCAGAGCTTATGGTACAGGAAGATGCCACACAGCTTGTCCATAAAATAGAAGAAATTGCAGAGAAAATCACCCATGAATTTTCCACCAGTGATCCGGATATTCAGATATCCGTAGCAGTAGAAGAAAACTGTGAGAAGGAAGTATTAACAGAAGCTGCGGCAAGAAAAACAGTGCTTTTAATCAACCTGCTTCCAAATGGAATTCTTCGCATGAGTGATGACATCAAGGGACTGGTAGAGACTTCTTTAAACCTTGGCGTTCTGACTCTGGAAAAAGACAAGCTGACTCTGCAGTATGCCGTAAGAAGTGCAGTGGGAACCGCAAAAGAATATCTTTTGAAACGTATTGCTGCGCTGGTGGAAGAGTTTGGCGGAAGAGTCACCAATACCGGTAATTATCCTGCGTGGGAATACCGCAGGGATTCTGTACTCCGGGATGATATGGTCCGCATTTTCAAGGAAATGTATGGAAAAGAGCCGACCGTAGAAGCAATTCATGCCGGACTTGAGTGTGGCATTTTAGCAGGTAAGATTGACGGACTGGATGCTGTCTCCATCGGACCGGATATGATTGCCATTCATACCACAGAGGAGAAATTAAGCATTTCTTCCACAAAGAGAGTATGGGATTATATCTTAAAAGTAATTGCCTGTAAATAAATTGCTTAAGCGGGCATTATAGCTTGTACCCTAAAAAAAAATATATTATAATATATTTTGGATGTGTGGGCGTATGCACAACAATAAGCAAAGAAAGGGATGCAGCAAATGAAAAGAATAGGTATGTTGACCAGCGGCGGAGACTGTCAGGCATTAAATGCAGCAATGCGCAGCGTGGTAAAAGGATTAAGTCATAATGTGGATGAGTTGGAAATCTACGGTTTTTATAATGGTTACAAGGGATTGATTTATGGCGATTACCGTCTGCTTACATCAAAGGATTTTTCAGGAATCCTTACCAAGGGCGGAACTATCTTAGGTTCTTCCAGACAGCCATTTAAACTGATGCGTGTGCCGGATGAGAACGGGCTGGATAAGGTGGAAGCAATGAAGCAGACCTATCATAAACTGAAACTGGATTGTCTGGTAATCCTTGGCGGAAACGGAACACAGAAGACTGCCAATCTCCTTCGGGAAGAGGGATTAAATGTCATCCATCTGCCGAAGACCATCGACAATGATATCTATGGAACAGACATTACCTTTGGTTTCTATAGTGCAATCAATGTAGCATGTGCAGCTATTGATTGTATACACACAACAGCAGCATCCCATAATCGTGTCTTTATCGTAGAAGTCATGGGACATAAAGTGGGCTGGCTGACCCTGTACGCAGGTGTTGCCAGTGGCGCAGATATCATATTACTGCCGGAAATTCCATATGATATTGATAAAGTCATCGAAGCAATAGATAAGAGAACCAGGGATGGAAAAGGCTTTACCATTCTTGCGGTAGCAGAGGGTGCTATTTCCAAGGAAGATGCAGCACTTTCCAAGAAAGAATACAAAGAGAAGTTAAAGAATTATAAATATCCGTCTGTATCCTATGAGATTGCAGACCAGATTGAGAAACGCAGTGGCACCGAAGTACGTGTAACTGTACCGGGCCATACCCAGCGCGGTGGCAGTCCATGCCCATATGACCGTGCACTCTGTACACGGCTTGGTGCAGCAGCAGCCCAGGCAATCATTGATGAAGATTACGGATACATGATTGCGATGATTAATGATAAGACAAAGCGTGTTCCACTGAAGGATGTGGCTGGCAAGTTAAAGACTGTTGACCCGGATTGTCAGATGATTAAAGAAGCAAAGACCATTGGAATCAGCTTTGGAGATTAAGAGAAGCGAGGATGGAATAGATGTCATACATGGCACTTTACCGTAAGTTCCGCCCACAGGAATTCGCGGATGTCAAAGGACAGGAGCATATAGTAACAACCTTAAAGAACCAGATAAAGGCAGACCGTATCGGCCATGCATATCTGTTCTGTGGAACGAGAGGAACCGGTAAGACAACTATCGCAAAAATATTTGCCAAGGCAGTCAACTGCGAACATCCCGTAGATGGAAGCCCTTGTGGAGAATGTGCAAGCTGTAAAGCAATTGCGGCAGGAAGTTCCATGAATGTTATCGAAATTGATGCGGCATCCAATAACGGCGTAGATAATATCCGTGAAATCCGGGAAGAGGTAGCATACCGCCCGACAGAAGGAAAGTACAAAGTTTATATCATAGACGAGGTGCACATGCTCTCCATCGGAGCCTTTAACGCATTGTTGAAGACCCTGGAAGAGCCGCCTTCCTATGTCATTTTTATACTGGCAACCACGGAAGCCCATAAGATACCGATTACGATTCTTTCGAGATGTCAGCGGTATGATTTCCGGAGAATTTCCATTGAGACCATATCAGACCGCCTGATGGAACTGATGGAAAAGGAAAATGTGGAAGTGGAAGAACGGGCAATCCGCTATATTGCCAAAGCGGCAGACGGATCTATGCGGGATGCCTTAAGTCTTTTAGACCAGTGCATCGCCTTTTATCTGGGACAGAAGTTGACCTATGACCATGTGTTAGAGGTGCTGGGTGCTGTAGATACGGAAGTCTTTTCTAAATTACTGCGGAAAGTGCTGGCAGAAGATGTGGCAGGAGCCATTTCGCAGTTAGAAGAGCTGGTCATCGAGGGAAGAGATTTAGGACAGTTTGTCAATGACTTTACCTGGTATTTAAGAAACCTGCTTTTGTTAAAAGGCTCAGACGATATGGAAGAAGTCTTAGATATGTCTTCTGAGAACATGGCACTTTTAAAAGAAGAAGCCCAGTTGGTAGAAGCAGATGTGCTGATGCGGTATATCCGGATTTTCTCCGAGCTGTCCAATCAGGTAAAATATTCTTCCCAGAAACGAATTTTAATAGAAATTGCAATTATAAAATTATGTAAACCTGCAATGGAGACCAACATGGATTCCATTACAGACCGGTTAGCAAAGTTAGAAAAGAAGATGGAGCAGGGAATTCCCATGGCAGCACCGGTGAATACCGCGACACAGCCGGCCGAGGCAGCAGCACCGGTCAGCCGTCCGCCAATGCCAAAAGCAATCCCGGAAGATGTGGAACAGATTGTAAAGAACTGGAATTCCATTCTACCGAAGATGAGCGGCGTGGTGCGCACCTATCTTAAGTCGGCACATTTAAGTCTTGGCGGGGATGACCGTCTGATGATTGTATTGGATGACCCGGTTGCAGCAGGCTACGTGGAAGAGGAAGACCACAGAAATGAAATCCGACAGGTGATTTCTGATTATATAGAAAAAGAAGTGGAGATTCAGATTCAGCAGAATCAGTCGAATCGTCCGTTTGAAGAATCCTATGTGGATTTGTCACAGATAATCAATATGGATATAACCATTGAAGATGAATAAAATACAGGAGGAAATGGAAACATGGCAAAAAGAGGCGGAGGATTTCCGGGCGGAATGCCGGGAAATATGGGAAACCTTATGAAACAGGCACAGAAGATGCAGCGCCAGATGGAAGAGGCATCCAAGGAGTTAGAGGAGAAAGAAGTAACAGCCGCAGCAGGTGGCGGTGCAGTTGAGGTTACAGTCTCCGGTAAGAAAGAAGTAACCAAAGTAAAGATTGATCCGGAAGCAGTTGACCCGGATGATGTAGAAATGTTAGAAGACATGATTATGGCAGCAACCAATGAGGCACTGCGCCAGATTGAAGAATATTCCCAGCAGTCCATGTCCAAGATTACCGGTGGCATGGGTGGACTTGGCGGCGGATTCCCATTCTAATCAGCTGAAGGAGAAGAGGAAGCAGAATGGACTATTACAGCAGTCAGATAAGCCGTCTGATAGAACAACTTTCCGGCTTGCCGGGAATTGGACCAAAGTCGGCGCAGAGACTGGCATTTCATATTTTGAATATGCCGGAAGAAAATGTGGAAAAATTAAGTCGTTCCATATTAGATGCAAGACAGAATATACACTACTGCAAAGAGTGCCTGACCCTGACCGATGATGAACTCTGCCCGATATGCAAAAATCCCCAGCGGGATCACAGCGTAATCATGGTAGTAGAGGACACCAGGGATCTGGCAGCTTATGAGAAAACTGGAAAATATGAAGGAGTATATCATGTACTTCATGGGGCAATATCTCCGATGCTTGGAATCGGACCGAATGACATTAAGCTCAAGGAGCTGATACATCGGCTGGAGGGTGATGTAAGAGAAGTCATTATTGCCACCAATTCAAGTTTAGAGGGAGAGACAACAGCAATGTATATCAGCAAGCTGGTGAAACCGACCGGAATCAAGGTCTCAAGAATTGCCAGCGGCGTCCCTGTGGGAGGGGATTTGGAATACATTGACGAGGTAACATTACTTCGCGCGTTAGAGGGACGTGTGGAGTTGTAATGGATACAAACAAGCTTATTCATGAGAAAGGTTAAGTAAAATGACGAATGCAGAGTTGGAAAAAAAGGCAAATGAAGTAAGACAAAGTATTGTTACGGCATTGCACAGTGCAAAATCCGGACATCCAGGCGGATCACTTTCCGCAGCAGATATTATGACATATCTGTATTTTGAAGAGATGAATGTGGATCCGAAGAATCCGAAGATGGCAGACCGCGACAGATTTGTGCTGTCGAAAGGACATGTAGCTCCGGCATTATATTCTGTACTGGCACACAAAGGATATTTTCCGGTAGAAGATCTTGTGACACTGCGTCATACAGGTTCTTATTTACAGGGACATCCGGATATGAAACATATTCCGGGTGTTGATATGTCTGCAGGTTCCTTAGGACAGGGACTGTCCTGCGCAGTAGGAATGGCACAGGCTGGTAAGATGGATGATAAGGATTACCGGGTATATGCAATGTGTGGTGATGGTGAGATTCAGGAAGGACAAATCTGGGAAGCTGCCATGTGGGCAGGCGCACATCACTTAGACAACCTGACTGTAATCGTAGATAACAATAACCTTCAGATAGATGGAACGGTAGAAGAAGTATGTTCTCCATATCCGATTGATAAGAAATTTGAAGCATTCAATTTCCATGTAATCAATATCAATGGAAATGATATGGAAGAAATCCGTAATGCCTTTGCAGAAGCAAAGAAAGTAAAAGGCATGCCGGTTGCAATCATCGCAAAGACCACCAAAGGAAAAGGAGTTTCCTTTATGGAAAATCAGGTGGGCTGGCATGGAAAAGCTCCAAACGACGAGCAGTACGAACAGGCAATGGAAGAATTGAAGAAAGCAGGTGAAGCATTATGTCAGAAGTAAAGAAGATTGCAACAAGAGAAAGCTACGGTAATGCTTTAGTAGAACTGGGCAGGGAACACACAGACCTTGTAGTATTAGATGCCGATTTGGCAGGTGCAACCAAGACGGAAATCTTCAAGAAAGCATTTCCGGAACGTTTCTTGGACTGTGGAATTGCAGAAGCAAATATGGCTGGAATCGCAGCAGGACTTTCTACCTGCGGTAAAGTTCCATTCATGAGCTCCTTTGCAATGTTTGCAGCAGGACGTGCTTATGAGCAGGTGCGTAACGCAATCGGATATCCACACCTGAATGTAAAAATCGGTGCAACCCATGCAGGAATCTCTGTAGGAGAAGACGGTGCAACCCACCAGTGCTTAGAAGACCTTGCACTGATGCGTGAAATTCCTGGAATGGTAGTGATTAATCCGAGTGATGATATTGAAGCAAAAGCTGCAGTAAAAGCGGCATATGAACATGTAGGACCGGTTTACCTCCGATTTGGCAGACTTGCAATTCCTGTATTTAACGATAACGAAGATTACAAATTCGAAATCGGAAAAGGAATCGTCTTAAAAGAAGGAAAAGATGTTACCATCTTTGCAACCGGACTGGAAGTAAGCGAGACATTAGCAGCAGAGAAAATGTTGGCAGCAGATGGCATTGATGCAGAGATTATAAACATCCATACCATTAAGCCAATCGATGCAGAATTAGTTGCTGCATCAGCCGCTAAGACAGGCAAAGTCGTAACCGTAGAAGAACATTCCATCATCGGTGGACTTGGAAGTGCTGTATGTGAAGTCCTTTGCGAGAAAGCACCGGCCAAAGTGCTCCGCATTGGCGTAAATGATACCTTTGGTGAGTCGGGCCCGGCACCGGAACTGATTGCAAAATACGGACTGGATGCAGAAAGTATCTACAAAAAGGTAAAAGCCTTTGTAAAAGAAAACTAAAAAAGACAAAAAGGAAAGCTGTCACTGAAAAAGTGGCAGCTTTTTTCGTAAAAACCTGTCAGAAACTTCATTTTTCGCCATCCATGATATGGCAAAAAATCCGCCGCCTCTGTGTTATGGTTGTCCCAGGACAAGAGGAAAGGGGCGGCAGACGTGATAGAGATTATACAACGGAAGGAAATAGAAAATTCAGCAACAGGAAATGCACCGGCAGGAAATACCGCAACAGGAAATATAGTGACAGAAAATAGAAGAACGAACGAGAAGGCGGAGGATACGGCAACGTTTCCACGAAATTTCCGCCAGATTGGGACGCCAGAGGGTGAAAAACACATTTTCATAGAAGATTATGTATACACCTATCTGCATCCGGCATTTCTCGGAATGAATGAACGGAGGGTATGCATTCTGGTGGGCAGAACCGAAACCCATGGCAAGAACACGAATATCTATGTAAATGGGGCATTTGAATTGCCGGAAATTGCATATTGTGGGACAGCTCCGGTTTTTCAGGAGAAAATCCGGACAGAAATATGCACCTTAATTAAACGCTATTTTGACGGAAGCACACTACTGGGCTGGTTTTATGATGAGAAGGGGATAGCACCCTGCCTGACACCGGAACTGGAACGGATACTGAAAAATTTCTTTGGTGGAAACAATAGACTTCTGCTGCTGTCGGATTCCCTGGAAAAAGAAGAAACGTTATACATATATGAAGAGGGAGCCGTTCATAAAAAAGAAGGCTATTATATCTATTATGAACGCAACCAGGCGATGCAGGAGTATATGATAGTATCGCGGAAAGACACACCGCAGGAAGTGAAACCGGAGGAAGTCCGGGATGAGGCATTAAAAAACTACCGGGAGCTGGTCTTAAACAGACCAAAAAAGAATTTTCAACTGCCGGCATTTCATTCACTGGTTTATGGAAGTGGTCTTCTTGTGGTCATTGCAATCATAGTTGTAGGCATCAGCATGTTCAATAATTATGAGAAAATGAAGAAACTAGAAACTGCGGTCAGTGTCATGGAACAGAAAAATGATTCATCAGGAACAGACCCTGCACCGGATACGGAAACCCAGACAAAGCTGGTCATCGAGGACCTTGCGGGACAGGTAGAACCAACAGAAAAAGAGAATGCAGAAAACTTACAGGTTGCGGACAACACGGCAGCACCGGATAACATGGCAGCACCGGACAGCACGGCAGCACAGGATAGCACGGCAGCACCGGATAACACGGCAGCACCGGATAACACCGCAGCACCGGATAATACATCTGACCAGGCAGCATCCGCAAGTACACAGCCCCAGTCCGAGGCGGAAATTATATTGCAGCAGGGCTATTATATTGTGCAGCCGGGAGACAGCATGATTTCCATCAGTAAAAAGATATATCAGGATGCTTCCCATGTGGCAGATTTGTGTGCGGCAAATGGGATTGAAAATGTCGATAATATAAAGGTTGGCGAAAAATTAATACTTCCATAAGAAAAAAATAATGCCGAAACATGGAATATAGGCTATAATCAATAGAAGAGTGAAGAGAACAGCAGGAGTTAAGAAACAGAAATGGCAGATAAAACACAGTTTCGTACCATCGAAACAGACGAAGAAGAACTGAGTACCAAAATACGGAAACATCGTTTGAAAATAATAAAAATCATATTGTTGTTGCTGGCACTGGCAGCTGTTGCAGCATTGGGGATTTTCTTTTTTCAGAAATTGCGGAAATATAATAGTTACACGGTAGAAAAAAGCGTGGAACGTCAGGACACTGCTGGAAGCCAGTTTCTTGCATATGGAAATGGTTTTATCAAATATAGTAACGATGGGGCAATTTATACCGACGCCAATGATGAAGTGTACTGGAACCAGACCTATGAGATGAAAGAACCAATGGCAGATGTCTGTGAGGATTATGTGGCATTGGCAGATAGGGGCGGAACTGAAATCTATATCATGAATCAGGCGGGAATGCAGGGCAAAATTGAGACACCGATGAACATCTCCAGAATAAGCGTAGCCAACCAGGGCGTTGTGGCAGTATGGATGGAGAGTGACGGAGAGAATTACATCCGTATGTATGACCAAAATGGCAAAAATCTGGTGTCCGGCGCATTCTATACAGAAAAAAGCGGTTATCCGCTGGATATTTCCCTTTGCAATGATGGAAAGAAATTAGCAGTGTCCATGCTCACGGTCAATAATGGAGAAGTATGCAGCACAATCAAATTCTACAATTTTGGCTCAGTAGGACAAAATGAGATTGATTATATGGTAGGAAGCTTCGACTATCCGGATGTGATAATACCACAGATAGAATTTACCGATAACAACCGTCTGGTGGCATTTGGCGATTCCAAAATTATTTTGTTCAGAGGTACCCAGAAACCGGAGCCGGATGATGAAATTGCGCTGAACCAGGAAATAAAGAGTGTATTTACCAGTGAAAATTATATTGGCATCATTTACAATAATGATGTGCAGGCAGAATCCAATACCGAAAGCACAGAAGAAAGCCGCCATATGGAAATTTATAATACCGGTGGCAAACATGTATTAAGCAAGGATTTTACCATGGATTATGAAAATGTGTACTTCCTTGGAAATGGAGAAATCTGTATCCGGAACGCCACAGAGTGTCAGATTTACAATACATATGGTGTAAAGAAATTTTCCTATACATTTGATACACCGCTGTATGATGTAATTTCAGACGGCAGCCAGAATGGTTATATATTTATAATGGAAGGAACAACAGAGAAGGTAAGACTGAAGTGAATTGGTTATTGATATGTGTGATTGGAATCCTGGTAGTATGTGCCCTGGAGGGATACTTCCGTGGATTTATAAAAATAGTATTCTCCCTGCTTGCAATGATTATCACCCTTGCAGTGGTGTCAGTTGCAGCTCCAAAGATTACAACCTATATAGAAGAAAACACAGAACTGGATGAGAGAATCATGGAGAAATGCTTAGAGCATGTGGAAAAAAATGCGCAGGACCGGCTGGACCGGGAAGCACAGGAGAAGTCCGAAGAGACCAGACAGCAGTTAGAAGAAAATGGTATCAGTGGCGGAGAACTGGATGCCCTTATGGACAAAGCGGCAGAAGCGGGAAGTGATGCGGTCCATCAGGCATTGGCAGATAGCGGAGTTTATCAGGCAATGGCACAAAAAATCACGCATTTTATCATCAGTCTGATTGCCTGCATAGTGACATATGTGGTGGTATATCTGGTTCTTCATATTATTTTGAATGTGCTGGATCTGGTGGTGAAGCTTCCGGTTCTGAAAGGAATCAACCGGTTCATGGGAATGTTGGCAGGCGGTGTGAAAGGATTTCTTATAGTCTGGGTAGCATTTTATCTGATACATATTATGGCAGCCACAGAATGGGGCACGCGGCTGGTGACATATATCGGAGAAAATGAGTTCCTCGCATTTCTCTATCAGCATAATCTTCTGGTACAGATATTTACCGGAATTTTCTAAAATGTATAATAAATTTAAAATGACATAAAAATATCAGCAAATAGATATTGTAGGATGAAAAAACAGAATCCACAATATCTATTGCTTTTTGTTGGAAACCATAAACCGCCTGAAAAAAGTGTGTAAAAAAACCGAAAAAAGGGTGTTGACATCCCGAAAATGACGTGCTATTATAAAACTCCACCGCGCAGAAAACACCTGCTGCGGCGGGAGATAAGAATTAAAAAAATGAAAAAAGTTGTTGACAAAAGCTGACAGACATGATATTCTGTAAAAGTTGCAGGTCAGCAACAAAACGCAAAGAACCTTGATAACTGAACAGTGAAATAACCTTGAAAGATTTTGAGAAAAA